>CAZLLD010000006.1:0-76374 GCA_964560225.1 uncultured Bacteroidales bacterium | reverse complement strand
TCAAACAGATCAAGTCACAGATGGAAACCACCACTTCCGACTACGATCGCGAAAAGCTTCAGGAAAGACTTGCCAAGCTGGCAGGCGGTGTTGCCGTACTCTATGTTGGCGCCGCTTCTGAAGTAGAAATGAAAGAAAAGAAAGCCCGCGTTGAGGATGCTTTGAGCGCTACGCGTGCAGCTGTTGAAGAAGGAATTATTCCCGGCGGCGGTGTTGCCTATATCAGGGCCATGAAAGCCATAGAAAAACTCACAGGCGACAACGAAGACCAGAATACCGGTATCGCAATTATCAAAAGGGCGCTCGAAGAACCTGCCCGTCAGATAGTTGAGAACGCCGGCCTGGAAGGTTCGGTTATTGTTCAGAAAATCAAGGAAGGTAAGGACGATTTCGGCTACAATGCTCAGGATGACAAATTCGAGCCCCTGTTCAAGGCCGGTGTAATTGATCCTACCAAGGTAGCCCGCGTGGCTATTGAAAACGCAGCCTCCATTGCCGGTATGTTCCTCTCTACCGAATGTGTGGTTGCCGAAAAACCTGAAAAAGAAGCCCCTGCACCCATGGGTGGACCCGGTGGTATGGGCGGCATGATGTAATAATAAAAAACCCCCGCACATTTGCGGGGGTTTTTTTATGACATGTACGGACAGGTCGCGACCTGTCCTTACGATTCAATTAATTTAAACCCTTTCCCGTGTACATTGATGATCTGCACCCTGGGATCGTCTTTCAGATACTTTCTCAACTTGGCAATATAAACGTCCATACTGCGTGCATTGAAATAATTGTCATCAACCCATATGGTTTTCAACGCAAAATTCCTGTCAAGCACCATATTTTTGTTGGCACACAATAATTTCAACAAATCGGCTTCCTTGGTAGTAAGCTTATGCTCATCATTTCCGTACTTAAGAAGCTGGGTATTCGGGTAAAACAGATATTCCCCAATTTTATATTCATTCTGCTGGGCGCCTGCAGCATCCTTCTTGGTGCGACGAATAACTGCTTCAACCCTGAAAAGCAGTTCCTCCATACTGAAGGGCTTGCTGATATAATCATCAGCACCCGCCTTGAAGCCTTCAATAACATCCTCTTTCAGCGATTTTGCAGTCAGAAAAATGATCGGGATTTCCGCATTGGTCATCCGGATTTCCCTGGCCAGCGTAAACCCGTCTTTCACAGGCATCATCACATCAAGAATACACAGGTCATAATGGGTTTTTACAAAACTCTTATAGGCCTTTTCTCCGTTTACAAACCAATCCGCATCATAGGATTTAACCAGGAGATACTCTCTCAACAGCATTCCCAGGTTTTCATCATCCTCGGCAAGTAGAATTTTAATCTTTTGCATGGCGCAACATGTCTTTCAATGGTAAATATATCTTAAAGGTACTTCCTTTATGCAACTCACTTTCCACCTCCACATACCCCTGATGGGCTTCAACAATCATTTTCACATAACTCAATCCCAATCCGAATCCTTTCACTGTATGAACATTACCGGTGGGAACCCTGTAAAACTTTTCAAAGATACGCTTTTGATCGTTACGGTTAATACCAATGCCATTATCCGTTACGCCAATCATGAAAAACTCCATCTTGTTGGCGGTTTCCACACTGATCTCGGGATCGAGATTGCAATACTTGATGGCATTGTCCAGCAAATTCGACATCACGTTGGTAATATGAACCTGATCTGCCTGCAGCAAAAAGCTGTCTGCCTGCAACGAAGTGCTGATCTTGCCATTCCGGTTTCTTACCTGAATGGAGAAATTGTCAACCACGCCGTTGATTAACTCATGCATGTTCACTTCGCCAAGCTTCAGTTTGATCTTGCCCTTGTCGAATACGGAAGTTTGTAATACCTTCTCCACCTGGTTTCCAAGCCTCCTGCACTCTTCACTGATTATCTTGGATATCTGCCCCACATTTTTAAGCTCGGCAGGAATCGATTTGTCACCCAGCATTTGCGAAGCAAGTGATATGGTAGATATGGGAGTTTTCAGCTCATGTGTCATGTTGCTGATGAAATCGCTGCGGATCTCTGATAACCTTTTCTGCCTGAACATGATGAACACAGTCAGCGCAAAGCTGATCAGGATGGTCAGGGTAAGCAGCAGTGAAGATCCGGCCAGGTAACTCAACGAGCGGAACAGAAAATCATCTTTGTCAGGAAAATAAATCTTCAGGTAGCTGGAATGCGCATAAATATCATTAGGGAAAAGCTGAATACTGTAATACTCGGCTTCGGCAAACGGATTGTAATGATCGGAGCGGTACGCGGTATCGCTGTTCATGCGAAGCACCGCGTATTCATATGGCAAGTCAATTTGTGTATCGGTAAGCACTTTACGGATCACATTTTCCATATCAGAAGCATTGATCCTGTCTTCAATCCTCGGTGAACCTGTGAACATGGAAGCCACTATCCGGTCAACAAACAAACGCTGGTTGTTCAGAAACTGCCGGGCTTCTCTTTTTCGTCTTTCCGTGAAATCACCGAGCTGATCCTCGCCTTCCGAAAGCCCATCATCAACTGCCGAACCCGCCGGCTGCAGCGATGAGGAGTAGCCGGTATCTGCCGGGGTCAGAATCATTAGCGAATCAGCAGTGAGCGGATTCAATAAACGGGAAGATATTTTATTCACTTCAAGCCTTTCTATTTCGTGCGTGATATCAATCATTGCCCGGGTAATCAGCTGATCAAATTGCTTTTCCTTAACCAGCACCGCATTCTTAATCCAATACGCCTGAACCAGCAACAGCGCCGCCATTGCTAATCCCATAAATACAGTGACAATCCAAATGATTCTTTTGCTCATGCGACAAAGATAAATTCATAACCTTTTGCGCATAAGCTTTTTAACAATCTTTAACAGTTATTGGATTTTGTTAACCGCCAGTTGTGTTAACTTAGCACAAGCAAACAAATAACAGTTGATTACAACATACTTTTCTTCCCCGAAAATGTTGTTCTGTACAGCTGGGTTTTAGGTTACTATTATTAACAGCAATGGTTAGGGTTACACAAGGCCCCGTCTTTGACGGGGCTTTTGAATATTATAAAAGCAGCTTTTTTAGCACAATAATTGCATTCATTATGTATTTTTATATCATGAATTAACAACAGTGTCAGCTTAAAGACACATACTGATGAGATCTGATGTAGCCAAAACGATTGATGAAATGGTTTTTGAAAACCGGAATAAGGAATATGGCTCCTACCGGCTCAGAAGGCATTATTACAGAAGGATTTTGGTCAGTTTTCTCATTGCCGTTTCAGTTGTGCTGGCCATTTCACTGGGCTATTTTTGGTATGTTAATGCAGCCGGCAATGCATCAGCCCTGCTGAATCCTACAACCAACCCTTACCTGAAAAGCGTCGATGGTTCACTGCTGAGCAAGGAAGAACTGGACGCCTATATGCAACAGGCATCGTCTCCAAAAGAAAAACTGTTTGAACAAGCTGAAATCAATCAGCCTGATCCCAGTCGCAATTTTACAGTAACCGAAAATGCCGTTCAGGATTCCTTTAAGCCGCCTGAAGAAGTGAAAACCAATTCTGAAATGATTTCCGGCACCGAATCATTGGAAGACAGCGTTGTATTCGGGGGGTACCTGCTTGGCGATGGAACGGGCGCCGGCTCCGGAGGATACCTCGACAAACTTCCTGAATTTCCGGGCGGAATAGTTGCTGTTACCCGATACCTTGAACTGAACGTGTTTTATCCGCCGCAGGCCATCAAACAGAAAATTCATGGTATTGTGCTGATCAGCTTTGAAGTGAACAGGATGGGACTGGTTGACAACATCAAAATTGAAAGAAGTATCAACCCTCTTGTTGACGCAGAGGCGGTGAAGGCCATAAAAGCCATGCCCCGGTGGAAACCAGGGATGCGTCACGGCCGCCCGATACCGGTAAAATTTGTGGTTCCGGTTAATTTTATGCCCATGAGTTGAATGAGATATAAGATTTCATATATTTTTGTAGCTTTTAGCGATTTTTTACGTTAAACCATTGAACTGAAAAATTAGTTTATGATAAATAGCATGTTGTTGTTTGCCCAGGAAGCTTCTGCTGAATTTGCCATGGAAATGACCAAAACCGGCGGATCTGCCGGTGAGATAAATTTCCTTACCATGTTCATCAAAGGAGGCTACATCCTCATCCCTATTGTACTGCTTTCCATTGTTGCTGTTTACCTGATTATCAAGAAATATCTTGACATCAGAAGAAACCTGGTCATCGACCCGGGATATGTGGCCTATTTTAACGACCTGCTCAGAAAGGGCGATATGAAAGCTGCAGCTGAACACCTTGAAAAGGACAATTCATCCTATGCGAACATTTTCAGACGTGTAGTCGGGAAAATAGGAAAACCTGCCGAGGAAATTGAAAACACACTGGAATCAGCCAGCAACATCGAAATTGCCAGGGTAAGCAAACATCTCGGATATCTCGGCCTGATCGCAGGTATTGCGCCCATGCTCGGATTTATCGGAACCATATCGGGCATCATCAAAATATTCTACAACATATCCCTTACCGACAACATCAGCATCGGAATCATCTCCGGAGGTCTGTATGAAAAGATGATTTCAAGCGGTAGCGGACTTATCGTAGGCATCATCGCCTTTACCGGATATCACATACTGAATATGAGAATTGACCGTTTCATATCGCAGGTTGAAGAAGAGGCTTTTGAATTTATGAATATTGTCAGCCGTTAATCCATGAAAATAAAAAGAAGACATGAATTCAAACCCGAGGTAGCAACTGCCTCCCTGAATGACATCATGTTTTTTCTGTTGTTGTTCTTTCTGATTGTATCCACTTTCGCCAATCCGCATGTAATCCGTTTGTTCCTGCCCAAGGCCAATTCAAGTCAAACTATTGCCAAAAAGCAGATCACACTGTCCATTACCCGGAAAAAGCTCTATTATATCGATGAAAAACCAGTGCTTTACCAGGACCTGGAATCGGAATTAACCGCAATCAAATCGCGACTGCCTGATGTAACCATTGTTGTGCGTGCCGATGGCTCTCTGACCATACAGGATTTGGTGGATGTGCTGCAGATCGGGAGTAATCTGGATATTAAAATGATACTGGCAACAGAAAAGAAAAGCGGAAATTAGCCTCACTCATGAAACAGCTGTCCCGCATTTTTAATCTTCTGGGGATGCAGCACAAACGGCGCTGAAATAATCGACACTGACTTTATTTCTTTCAGCAACTGGTTGAAATTATCCTCGGTCATCTCTCCGATTATCTGAAGAATGAAATCCATGTTTCGGATTTCAGGAAAAAGGATGCCGTCGGGACAACGGTTGGAGAAAAGATAATACTTCAGGTAACGCTCTTCATCTTCATAGAAGAACCTGCTGAACTCCAAATCGGAACCATGCTTCTTGTTGTGCATGATCAGATTGTCAATTCTGACAAATTTCATTTTCAGCTGGTTGTTAACAGCCCAAACCAGCCTGTAATCGTTTTCGTGAGACGACAATCCGATCAGCCTGTAATTGTGGTCTGTTTCAACCTTGAGCCGGAGTGTTTTCTTTTCTGTTTGATCCGATTTCATGGGAATTCCAAAACAGGTACAAATTTATGAAAAAGCTTTCAGATAAGCGAAATTTGCCTGATCAGCTTTCCAATACCTGCAATGCCTGGTGTGCAGCATTTTGTTCCGATTCCTTTTTCGAGGATCCACTGCCTCTGCCAACAATATCATCAACAACAAAAAGATGGGTAATAAACACTGGGGAATTCGACTTTTCGTCCATTTCCTCGAAACTGGTAAAATTGATCGATTTTTTGTTTTTCTGCCCCCACTCGATGATCCGGCTCTTGAAGTCGGTTTCAGTAGTCAGCAGCCGGTTGATGTTGATGTCACTCTGGATGATCCTTTCCAACACGATTTTTTTGGTCCGTTTATAGCCTTTATCCAGGTATAACGCACCAATCAGGGCCTCCAGTGCATCTCCGTAAACCGACTTGTGATTGTCCTTCGACATTTTGGAGATGATCATATCGCTGATGCCCAATTTGATGGCCATATGGTTCAGGTGATCACGGTTCACCAGCTTTGACCGGGTTTGTGTGAGAAATCCTTCTTCCTTATCGGGAAACCTCCTGAACAAATATTCTGCAATCATCGAATCGAGGATGGCATCACCAAGAAATTCAAGGCGTTCGTTATTCACCTTGGTATCGTTGAAAACAAAATGTGATGCAGATTTGTGAATAAAGGCAAGCTGATACAGTTCCATATTCCTGGGACAAAATCCGAGGATACGCCTGAGTTGCCTTGTAAAACTTCTTTCGGGGGTAAACAGGTAATTCTTTTTCGGCCGAATAATGGACTTCAACACAATATTACGCAGGGTATTTTCTGAATATAACCGAAGTATTATGGCCTCCGAAACCAAAGGTGTTGCTTAGGGCTGCACGAATAGTTCGCTTTTGTGCCTTATTGTACGTCATATTCAGCTTCTGATCAATTTGTTCATCAGGAACAGTGAAATTGATAGTAGGAGGTACTATGTCATATTTCGTTGCCAGAATTGCAGCAATGGCTTCAATGGCTCCTGCTGCACCAAGAAGATGACCTGTCATGGATTTGGTAGAACTGATGTTCAACCTGTACGCATGCTCTCCGAATACACCGATAATGGCTTTCGCTTCAGAAATATCACCCAATGGTGTTGCTGTTCCATGAACATTAATATAATCCAAATCTTCAGGTTTCATTCCTGCATCTTCCAATGCATTCTTCATCACCAAGGTTGCACCCAAGCCTTCCGGATGCGGGGCGGTAATGTGATAAGCATCGGCTGACATGCCTCCGCCAATCATTTCACCATAAATATTGGCACCACGACTTATGGCGTGCTCATATTCCTCAAGAACAAGAGCTCCACCACCTTCGCCCAAAACAAACCCATCGCGGGTTTTGTCAAATGGTCGGGAAGCAGTTTTATATTCCGCATTATTGGTTGAAAGCGCATGCAATGCATTGAATCCGCCAATCCCCGGTTCACAGACTCCTGCCTCAGATCCTCCGGTAACAAATGCGTCAGCTTTCCCCAACCTGATCAAATTGTAGGCATCAATTATGGCATTGGTACCAGTGGCACAAGCCGACACAGTAGCATAATTAGGCCCCCTGAATCCATATTTAATGGAAATATGCCCTGCAGCGATGTCTGAAATAATTTTGGGAATAAAGAAAGGATTAAATCGGGGCACTTGATTGCCCTTAAAATAATCCCCCAATTCACTCAAAAAAGTGTTAAAACCACCAATACCTGAACCAAAGATTACCCCAACCCTGTCTTTATTGACAGTTTCAAGGTTCAAACCGGAGTCGGCTACCGCCTGATCCGATGCAACAATCGCATAAACAGTAAAGAGATCGTATTTCTTTATTTCCTTGCGGTCGAAGTAATCTTCGGGTTTGAAGTTTTTAACTTCACAGGCAAACTGTGTTTTGAAATTCGTGGCATCAAAGCGAGTAATCTTGTCAGCCCCACTAACCCCGTTAACCAAATTGTTCCAAAAATCAGTAACATTATTGCCCAGGGGAGTCACCGCACCAAGTCCGGTAACTACAACTCGCTTCAACTCCATAAATGACAGTGTTGGTAAAAAAACAATTTACTTCTTTACATTCTCATCAATGTACTTGATTGCATCACCAACTGTGGCAATGTTCTCAGCAGCATCATCGGGAATTCCAATGTTGAATTCCTTTTCAAATTCCATGATTAACTCAACGGTATCCAGTGAATCAGCACCCAAATCGTTGGTAAAACTAGCTTCGGGGGTTACTTCGCTTTCATCAACACCTAATTTGTCAACAATAATAGCTTTTACTCTAGATGCAATGTCTGACATAATACCTAATTTTAATTATTACTTTGATTAAAAAAAATGTTGTGCAAAGAAAATGCATTCAAAATGAAAAAACAAACAAATTTTCAGTTTTCTTTGAAATCAGGCTTTTAATTTGCTAAATCTCAGTTAATTTGCATTGATTGACAATTCATCATCAAACCATGTATAAACTAGCCGTATTTGCCTCTGGATCAGGCTCCAACGCTGAAAATATAATCAGGCACTTTCAATATCATCCCTCGATTGAAGTGACCTGTATCTGTACCAACCGGTCAGATGCTTATGTTATTGAACGCGCCCGTAAATATAAGGTACCCGTGCTCGTTTTTACCCGGGAAGAATTCTATCAGTCGGAAAAAGTTCTTGATTTCCTGAGCCAAAACCAGGTCAATTTCATTGTGCTTGCCGGTTTTCTATGGCTGGTTCCTGAATACCTGATTGACCGCTTCCCCAATAAGATCGTCAACATCCATCCGGCTCTCCTGCCCAAATACGGAGGTAAGGGCATGTACGGCAACCGGGTTCACCAGGCCGTCATCGATCACCATGAAAAGGTCTCAGGAATTACAATCCACCTTGTAAACAGGGAATATGACCGGGGCGATACCCTCTTTCAGGCTACCTGCCCGGTTGATCCTTCTGATACGGCTGAAACACTTGCCTCTAAAGTGCATCAGCTCGAATATGAACATTTCCCGGTGATTATTGAACAGGAAGTATTGAAAAAAATGGGGTCTGAATGAACTTCATCGACATACATACCCACTCTTATTATCAGGACCCTCAGGTTACCCTGTTGCTGAATACCTTTCCTGAAGAAACCGATAAAACAAGCCTTCCTGTACTGCTTTCCATGGGACTTCATCCCTGGCACATCAACGAAAACCGCTGGGAAGAAATGACGGAAATGATCCGACAGTCAGCGTCAACCAATACGCATATTGCGGCCATAGGCGAAACCGGACTTGACAAGACCATTGCCTGCCCTTTACCTGTTCAGGAAAAAGTATTCCTTGCTCACCTTTCGGTTGCCGAAAATTTCCGGAAACCGGTTGTGATTCATTGCGTACGCTCATACAGCGAAATGCTGGCCCTGCGAAAAAAATCAGACCGGCACATACCCTGGATTTTTCACTGGTTCAATGCCGACGAACAAACTGCCCGTGAACTCACGCGAAAAAACTGCTACCTGTCATTCGGACACATGCTGTTCAACGACAAGAGCAAAGCCTGGCGGGTTTTTAAAACAATACCCCCGGAAGCTGTTTTTTTTGAAACCGATGACGCCGGTTACAGCATCAGGCAGGTTTATGACCAGGCAGCCAAACTAAGAAATATGCAGGTCATTGACCTGAAAAAAAAAGTAATTGATAATTTCGCCCGTTGCTTTCAAGGATTAAATTATGGAACATTGGCTGAGTCGCTCTGAACTGCTGATCGGCAAAGAAAATATTGAAAAACTGGCCGCTGCCCACGTGCTGGTGGCCGGTCTTGGCGGTGTGGGAGGATATGCCGCAGAGCAGCTTTGCCGGGCCGGTATCGGAGAACTCACCTTAATTGACGGAGACGATGTCAGCGTTACCAATCTGAACCGGCAACTCATTGCACTCAACAGCACCCTGGGGAAATCTAAGGCATCCTTGTTCGCGGAAAGGCTGAAGGACATCAATCCCGCGATCAGGCTGAACATCATCGGAGAATACCTGAAAGAACACCGGTTTGCTGCCATATTGGATGAAAAATATGACTTCGTGGTGGATGCCATCGACACGCTCACTCCTAAAGTAACCCTCCTTGCTGAAACGGTAAAAAAAGGTTATCCCGTGGTAAGTTCCATGGGCTCAGGGGGAAAGTTGCATCCCGAAAGAATTGAAATAGTTGATATTTCCGAAACAAACCACTGTAAATTCGCCTATATTGTGAGAAAATACCTTCACCGCCAGGGCGTGTACAAAGGCATCACCGCTGTATACTCTCCTGAGCCCGTGAGTAAAAAGGCCATTCGTGAGGTTACCGGGGAGGAGAACAAAAGATCGGTGGTGGGCACCATTTCTTACATGCCACCTGTTTTCGGATGCTTCTGCGCGTCGGTGGCGATCAGGAACCTCATTAACCACTAACCGCATTGCCTGGGGAGTTCATTTTTTACAATATTTTACATTGTTGTCCGGGTAAAATTTCTCGAATTTTATATGTCCAATATTTATTGCGTCCCTACGGGACTTTGTGAGTTGAGAGGTGACTTTTCTTTTCTACCCATATTTGGTTCCTAACGGAACCGTCCCGTAGGGACATCATATTGGTAGATAAAGGATTAATATTTAAAGTCAAGTCCCGTATGGGACGATATAAATTGTAACCGGACAACAGTGAATATTTTATTAATGTATCCCCAATGCAACCCTGTTACAATTAATTTGTCATATACAAGTAAAACCCAAACTATGAAATCCTTTTTGCTTGCCGTTGGATTGCTGTTATGCATCTGCCCATCGATTGTATCTCAGACCATTACCCAAACCATCAGGGGGACCGTGCTCGAGATGAACACCGAATTACCCGTAGTGGGCGCCTCTGTAGTTATCCTGAATTCAAACCCTTTGACAGGAACCACCAGCAACGAAAAGGGAGAATTCCGGCTTGAGAAAATCCCTGTTGGCAGGCATACGCTTCAAATCAGTTTTATTGGTTTTAAGACCGTTACCCTTCCGGCACTCGACCTGATGTCGGGCAAAGAAATGGTGCTGAAGATCGCCCTTGAGGAAAACATCATTGAAACAAACGAAGTAGTGATCAAAGCCAACGGTCGTAAAGACCGGCCGCTGAACGACATGGCCATGGTGAGTGCCCGCTCGTTTTCGGTTGAACAAACTGAAAGATACGCAGGAAGCTGGGGCGATCCGGCCAGAATGACCCAAAATTTTGCCGGTGTGATGGTCGGCTCCGACCAGGTCAATGCCATCATCATCAGGGGAAATTCCCCGGCAGGATTGCTTTGGAAACTCGAGGGCGTGCCCATTCCCAATCCCAACCACTTCGGCGATATGGGATCCACCAGCGGCCCGGTAAGCATGCTGAACAACAACGTGTTGAACAACTCCGACTTTTTCAGTGGTGCTTTTCCGGCACAATACGGGAACGCCGTTTCAGGTGTTTTTGACCTGGGTCTGAGAACCGGCAACAATGAAAAGCATGAATTCCTGGGCCAGGTTGGATTTAATGGTTTCGAACTGGGTGCCGAAGGACCTTTTTCAAAGAAATCGGATGCCTCCTATCTGGTTAACTACCGGTATTCCACCATGGGCGTGATGGACGCCCTGGGAATTGACATAGGTGTGGGCGCCATACCCTATTACCAGGACCTGGCGCTGAAGATCGACCTTCCGGGAACCCAATTGGGAAGATTCACACTATTTGGCATGGGTGGTAAAAACAACATTGCCTTTGATGATGAAAATGAGTATAACAGGCGATACAATACTGATTTTGTTTCCAGGGTAGGCGTACTCGGGCTGACCCACATCATCCGCTCAGGAGAGGACTCCAGGTTCAAAACAACCGTGGCCGGAACCTTCCATGGAAGCAGCACATTAAGCGACACCTATAAAAACGACATCCTCGAGGATTCCTATGGCGATGATTTTGCCGAGTCGCGGCTCATGGTATCGGAGGAATTCCGGAGCAAACTGAATGCACGTGATAATTTGATTATCGGTGTAACAGCAGAAGCCATCAGCATGAATTACCTCGACAGCATGTATATTGATGATGCAGAAATTTATGTTCATCATTTTGATATGGAAGACAACCTGGTGCTCTTTCAGGGATACGGACAATGGCAACATAAGTTTTCAAACCGGATTTCCACGGTATCCGGACTGCACTTTCAGAAAACCAGTATCAATAATGAGCTGGCCATTGAGCCCCGTTTTTCACTGAACTGGCAGTTTAGTGAAGCTCAGTCTGTAAGCCTGGGCTACGGACTGCACAGCCAGATGCAGGCCAGAAATGTATATTTCAGGGAAGTACTCATTGACACCCTTCAGGGAACCTATATCAAGCCCAACAAAAACCTCGGCTTCTCAAAAAGCCACCACATCGTATTCGGATACAATCACTTATTCAATGACAACCTGCGTTTAAAGACAGAAGCCTATTACCAGGCATTGTATGACCTGCCCGTAAAAAGTTATCCGTCAACCATATCAACAATTAACGCTGATGCAGGTTACTATGGGATGAACCTGGACAGCCTGGTCAATGAAGGTACCGGAAGAAACCTGGGCCTGGAGATCACCCTGGAAAGATTCCTGACCGGAAACTATTATTATCTGGCCACCCTGTCCATATTCGATTCGAAATACAAGGCCAGCGACGGCAAGCTGCGCAACACGGCCTATAACGGGAATTACGTGCTGAACCTGCTGGGCGGCTACGAGTTCAACCTGAAAAACCAGAATTCAATAGCCATCGATCTGAAATTCACCTGGGCAGGCGGCATGCGTACCATCCCGATCGATTTCGAAAAATCACAACAAGAAGGAGCCACCGAATACGACTTTGACCATGCCTTTGAAGATGCCCAGTCAGATTACTACAGGGTAGACCTGCGCATCGCATACCGGATGAACCGTGCCAAATACAGCCAGGAATGGGCATTGGATATCACCAACCTGACCAACCACAAAAACCGCTTCTTCGATATGTATAATCCCGATACCGGTGAAATTGAAGAAGCCTCCCAAATGGGAATCGTTCCGGTTATGCTGTGGCGAATCAGGTTTTAGAACAGGCAGTGGCAGTGGCAGTAGCAGCGGCAGTGGCAGTTTTAAGAAAGTAGCCGTCAAGCTAAGCTATTATTCTATAGAACAAGGCGCTCACTTCATTAATTAAAAGATGAGTTTTGAAAATGCGTTATCCCCCTTTGGAGGGGGCTGGGGGAGGATTATAGAGCGCTACCAATATTTAATATTAATGAATCTTGAGGATATAATGTAAACACGAAAGACAATATGAATTCATGCAAGTCCACCCCCTGCCCCCGCCAGCGGGGGATATTGCTATGTTCAGCGTTAACCACTACGATATTGATGTCTCCTTATGCAAATGAAAGAAATTCAACAATATGCATCCTAAGCTTGACAGCTTTGGGTCTTACCTCCTTCCTCGCAATGACGCGTTTCAGCAGTGGGCAATAGCATGTAAAGAGTATTTTGATTCAGCCATACGATAGCTTCCGAATTATTCCTACATTTATGCAACAAATCATTGCCCTAAATGGATAAGGAGGTAATCGCCGCAGTAGCACTTGGTATAGGATTAAGCGCCAGTGCCGGATTCAGGGTATTTGTCCCCCTTTTTGTAGCCAGCATTGCTGCACATACCGGTTTCCTGCCGGTAAACGAAGGTTTTCACTGGCTGGCCGGCTGGCCTGCCATGATCTGCTTTGGAACCGCCACCCTTGTTGAGATTATTGCCTATTACGTACCTGTTGTGGACAATTTGCTGGACAGCATTACCACGCCGCTATCTATTATGGCCGGCACACTGATGCTGACCTCCGTGCTGCCGGTTGACAATGAATTTCTCAGATGGATCGGCGGCTTTGTTTTTGGAGGCGGCACGGCAGCTACCATACAGGCCGGGAGTGTTTTAACACGACTTGCCTCTACCAAATTAACAGCCGGCGTGGGAAATCATGCCGTAGCCACAGGAGAACACACAGCCGCCATTAGTACTTCGCTGCTTTCACTGGTTATCCCGGTAATTGTTGCTGTCCTGGTAATTGTATTCCTTGTTTTCATCCTGCTGGTGGTAAAAAAGAAGAAACAGCATTAAGAAGCTGTTAGCCGCTTTGCCCGCCCTAGCCCTGACTGCCGGCAGGCAGGTTTAGCGAAGGTGGGTTAGCCATTAGCTTTTGGCTCATAGCTCATAGCTCATAGCTCATAGCTCGCAGCTCATAGCTCATAGCTCGTAGCTCATAGCTCACAGCTCATAGCTCGCAGCTCATAGCTTAAAAAATATCAACCTAAACACTATTTCACAAATGAAATCTCAATTCAAAGGCTGGCACCGGGTGCTGCTGATTATTCTGCCATACGCACTGATCATGATGATTTTTCAAATGGTTGGCGTAATCGTTGCCGGAGCGGACCTCACTGGCATAAACTACAATTTTGCCCTCTGGCAGGATGTGATCATCACCTTCTTTACTCTTGCCGGTACTGTTCTGGTTATTTGGTTTTTCAGAAAATTCATCGACAAAGAACCCTTTGCCGAGATCGGAATTCTCATAAAAAAACGGGGGATGGATATCGCCCTGGGACTGTTGTTCGGATTGCTCGTCATGACCATCGGTTTTGGGATATTGATTGCGCTGGGAGAAATCAAGGTTAGTAACATCAATTTTCAGCCATCGGAGCTTTTGCTAAGCTTGGTTCTTTTTATCCTGGTATCATTTAATGAAGAGCTTTTCATGAGAGGATACGTGCTGAAAAACCTGATGCTTTCCATGAACAAGTATGTGGCACTGCTGATATCCTCACTTGCCTTTGGGGCCATGCACCTGCTGAACCCCCATTTCAGCCTGATCACATTCTTTGTGATCACCTTATCCGGGATCATCCTCGGTTTGTCATACATCTATACCAAGAATCTCTGGTTCCCGGTCAGCCTGCATTTCAGCTGGAACTTCTTCCAGGGTACCATATTCGGATTCAATGTAAGCGGACAGGATGACTATTCACTCATTGAACAGATCCGCACCCAGGACAACCTGCTTAACGGAGGTCCCTTCGGATTCGAAGGCTCATTGCTTTCAATCGGATTTCTGATCATTTTCACAGCCATTACCTGGAAAGTATTTTATAAGAAAGAGTTGGTTCCTGCTTCCCTTGAAAGTACTGATTTGACCAATGTACCCTGATGAAGGATTAAGAGCGCAAGTATTATTTAACCCCGTCTGGAGAAATCCGTATAAAAGAATACCAGCCCACCCCTGACTGACAAAACATGCTGACGTTTGAAACCAACCGGCATGAAGAGAAAGATGTAAAACTAATCTGATTGACTATGAAAAAGCTGGAATACAAATTTTACGGGATGTTGTTGCTGGCAGTGCTTTTGGGCCTTTCAACAACAGGTTGTTCAAAATCCGACGGCGGATCAGATGACGATGGTCCGCAGATTGACCAACTCAAAGGCAAATTCGTTTTCGTTTCACGCGACGACGGTGATGCCGATATCTACACGGTAAATGCCGACGGAACCGGTTTACTGGCTTTAACCGATAACAATGTGGAAGATGTGCAACCGGCATGGTCACCCGATGGATCAAAAATTGCCTATTACACATGGGGTTACAACGCTCCCAGCGAAGTTAAGGTAATGAACAGCGACGGCTCCAATAAGATTTCGATCACACATGATCCGGCAGAACAGGATATTGAAGAGGACTGGCCCACCTGGTCGGCTGACGGAACCAAAATTGCATTTGAGACATACTGCGATGCAGCTATCCAGGACAATGGTACTTACATGCTGAACGCCGATATTTACGTGGCTGCAGCTGATGGCAGCGGAGGCGATGTGGGTATAACCGACCACCTGTTTTACGAAGGAAATCCTTCCTGGTCACCCGATGGAAGCAAAATCGTCTTTGTACATGCTGAAATATATGAATCAGGAGGAAATCTTTATTCAACCGGGCATGATATCTATATCATGAATACCGACGGATCCGGATGGGACCAGCTTACCACTGACGGATACGAAAACATGCATCCCAGGTGGTCACCCGACGGCACAAAAATTGTTTGCCAGAGTGATGAAGGAATTTGTACGGTTGACCTGCAAGGTAACAAGGAAGTGCTTGTGAATTACGGCGGAAATCCCTCCTGGTCACCCGACGGATCAATGATCATCTTCGACGGTGATGACGAAATCTATATCATGAATGCCGATGGCAGTAACGTAAAAAAGATTCCTTTGTCAATTGGAGCCAGACAGGTTGTGTGGATAGAATAAGAAAGAATTTCGCTTATTACAGTCACATTGATACTTTCGGTAATTATGTAATATCATATTCAGTTAATTGCTAAATTTAGAGGTTGTCTCAAAAGGCTTGCGATTTGTCATTGCGAGGGAGGCACGACCGAAGCAATCTGTTCATTTGCAATAGATTGCTTCACTTCGTTCGCAATGACGTTCCTACTTCAACGGCCTTTTGAGACAACCTCCAAACTTTAATTGACACCCCTTATGGCATTAGACTGGTTATCCGGCGTTAAAGACATCACAGGCTTGATCTCCAGCCTGGGAAATCTGATAAAGAACAACCGTGCAACCGGAGACTTGTTGCTCAGGGAATTGCATATCAATATCAAAGCTTTTGAAACGGCACAGAAATCACAAGTAGTTGATTATGACCGGCTGCTCGACCTGATCAAAAACGATACGATTAAAAAAGCGCGCCAGGACCATTTTGCTTTTCAGACCATTAAGGCAGGATCTGTCAAGGAGAATCACGTTCATGATGAAAGAAACAAACGGTACATCGGCAAGGATTGTGCCTGGTTATTCAAGAATATCGATGAAAAAATTGAAGACCTGCTGAATCAGAAAAAATACCATGGTTCGCTGAATCGTATTGAAAGCACAAACATCGCCCTGCAGTTTTCCAATTTATTTTTTAAAATGAAATTACTTGCCGAGTTCATCAGCGAATGAAATCAGCAGATATCCTGTAAAAACTAATGCTTCTGTTTCTAAAAGCAGGAATCACTATGGTATCTGAAAGCGTATCATAATACCTGATCGGTTCGGGGAATGAAGCCTTCCTTTTCCATTTTAAAACCGGCTTTTCCGAAATATTTCCATACTCATCAACAGCCACTGCCTTTAAATAGGATTTTCTGGGATTGCTGAATGTTTTTAGTGACGAATGCTTTTCTAAGTTCCGGATATCATCGTTGAAGAAAAGAATGATCCCCGATTTATCCAGCGGAGCCATCAGGGCATAGGAACAGTTGTTGTTCCAAAAAGGATTCATATAGCCGGTCTCTCTGACAAAGCTTCTGTAATCCGACAACTCGAAAAGTTCCGATTCTGCAGTTCTAAAATTAAAACTTTGCTTCTTCCTGATTAACTTTGTCCAGTACACCTCTCCGCTTCTTTCATAACAGGTAACAATCAGGTGATTGTAATTATCAAAATTCTGGTTGAAAACCTGTTCGGCAATAACCAGGATTTTTCCGTTATTTCTGAAAACCATATCAGAAATGACATAATCCACCAGTTCATCATTTCTGAGCATCGGATCTTTGATTCCGGCAAGTTCCGCCAAAAACGACTCATCAAACTTGTTCAGGCGGATATTTGAGATGAGACGCGATTGGTCATCAATCTTAAAAAAGAAAGTCCCGCGAACTCCAAACTTTAGTATTTCCGAAAAAAATCCGGCGCATAACAATTCCCCATCTTCACTTCCTATGATTTTTATTCCCCTGATAAACAATTCAGGCAGGGTCAGCGGATACTCTGTGAAGACATTTCCTTCATGGGTATAGCGGTAGATAACATACATATTCTTTACTTCCTGAAACAGTGAAAGTATTGACTCTCTTTTCAGCAGGCTGAGAATGGAAACATTGCCTGCCTCATCAACAAGATATGTATTATCTCTGGGCCCCTGTCCCTGATATGTGAAGCTGTCTTTCCTTTTCCATACCAAACGCAATCCTTCATCAAACACATAATATTCATTAAACTGGGCGCCCGTCATCTTCAGCTTAATTCTTGATGCAATCAGCAGCTTGGTTTCATTTCTTGAAAGCACTATATGAAAATCTGCCCAGTTTCCGTTAACAAAATGAACCGTGGTCAGTTCAATCAGTTCAGTTAAAGCGAGCAGGCTGTTTTTATCTAGTTTTTGATAATAAAGTACGGTTTCATTGAATCTGCGATGGGATACAAAAAGGTAGAGCTCATTGTGAAAATGCACCAGGGCTTCCAGGTCAAATGTTTTCAGACCTTTGTAAAGTTTTATCTGTTCTTCATGAACCTTGTTGAGTTCCTGATCAAGCTTTTCAAAGATGTGCTGCGAACCTGCCTGTTTGATCACGTAAAAATAATCCCGGTCATGCGCGAAAATCTGATGCATGCTGACGAGGCTGCTGTATATTTCCTTTTCACTGCCGGAAACATGAATCTCCTGGGCAGTTACAGGGTTCAAACAAACAAAAAGGACAATAGCGACAACAGCTGATTTCAAGCCTGGAGTTTTCATGGCAGATAATCTTAATTACTATCAAAGCTAATGAACAATTCTTATTTCATTTGACTTTATGAGCGGGTCACCTGGAAACCAACCTGACTGACATTCATTTTCACAAATCTTGCTTTGTTGTTGGGAGGATTCCTGGTAAGAACCGCCTGTATCCTGGCAGCCGCATCCTTGTCTTTTGCAGCAATGAGCATGTACCCTCCCCCTCCTGCGCCGGGCAGTTTATATCCCAATGCCAGGTCGTTGATTTGATTGATTATCTGCTGAATTTCAGGTGTGTTGGTACCACTGTCCAGTGCCTTGTTCAGCTTCCACGACCTGGCTAACATGCCGGCGGTAAGCGTGTAATCTGACCGCTGCAGTGCGTCTGCCATATGGTATGCATGCTGCTTTATTTCGTCGAGGATGCGCAGGCGATGCCCTTCGTTCAGAAACATGCCGCGCACAATCTCCGAAAGGATGTTTTTTGCAATGCGGGTGATTCCCGTAAAATAAAGCAGCCAGTTGTCCTTGTACTCCATATTGCTGAACAATCCTTCGGGCAACCACCTGATACCCACTTTCTCCTGGGTTCCCGGGTCAGATTCAATAAGCTTGATACCATGAAAAATGCCGCCGTACTGATCCTGCCACCCTCCTCCGGTTGTCAGCAACTGTTCCAGTATGAGCGTATTGTGACATATAACCGGCTGGTTCCACTCCAGCGAGCAAAAGTCTGACAGCGATCCGAGCAAGGTGGCAGCCAGTATGGAACTGGTACCCAAGCCCGAACCTTTGGGTATTGCTGTCAGTAAGGAAATCTCAAAACCTCCGCCGAAATCATCGAGCTGCTCCTCCAGTGAACGGTAACGAACAGCACAGAAATCGGGATGAAATCCGGCTATATACAAGGCAGCCTTTGGAATGGAAAAAACAGAACCAACCTGGTTGTATGACAATATATCCTCAAATGAGCTGATGGTTTCGGATAATCCGTTGTCAATGGATCTGAGCGTAATCCGCTTTTCAGGGCAAAGCCGGACATATACCTGTATTGGCGGCTGGCCATTCAAATCAACGGCCATGTTAAGTACCGATCCGCCATTTTGAATGCAGTACGGAGGGGTATCGGACCAGCCTCCGGCCAGGTCAAGCCGGGCCGGACTGCGACCCCAGACAATCTGGTCGGCATAAACATGGCGCTTCGGCATCTGTTTTTTAAGTGCCGGGCTGGTGATAGCCGTTCGCAGCACATCAAATGACTTTGCTTCCTCCTGGCTTCCTTCAAGACCTTTAAGCCGCATTGCCTCCGAGCGGAACATGTAATTTCTGAAACGCAGCATGGGGGATTCATCTTCGGGCAATGGTTCCGGCACATCCAGTCCGGCTTTTGCAAATTCTCCGGCAATGTGCCTGAGATCCGCCTGGTAGAATATGCTGCGCCTGTAATTTACCGACAATTTATGCAGATTCTGCAGCCTGAAACGGTTACGCTGGCTGAACAGCCTTTTCATATTGGCTTTTGCGCTGATGTCTGCTGCTGACAACCGCGCCGATGACAGCCATTGTGCCCGCTGATCGGACAGACCTTCACCTTTGAGTATCCATTGAATCATCATTTCAGTTGCCACCGGCATTGCCAGCACCGGAAACAGGGGAGCGGCCTGCATATCCATGTCATGGGCCAACCCGGCCTTGTCAAAAGTGATACCCCTTTCATCAAACCATTGCTTTAAAGGCTTTCCCATCCATAGGGTGTCTGCATCACCAACCCGTCCGCTGAAATTATCCTGCATGCCATAGGCCCTGATACAGAACTCCTGATCTCCGACAGGAACAACATCCAGGCAGATCCCTGAATCCAGGCTTATCTCCCAGTCATTTCCCGGAATGCCGGTGATCACATGATGGTTCTGAATTGTCCATGTTGAAGGTATGTGGCTGTTTTCAATCCATATGTGGTGATGGCGGCCTGACCAGTCAATGTCGGCAAGCGCATTCTGCACAAATATGGATGGATGTGGCTTCACCCTGTTGTGCATGATATTCCGCTGGTCAAGGACATGGTTTTGAATGCTTTCCGTTGAGGTAATCAGCTCAGGAGATGTGCCGTAATGATAAAACAAGCCCTGGTTCATGGGCACAACTGCCGAAGAAAGCTGCCCGATTTCCAAATCCGCAACAGAAGGATGATTTCCCAGGCAGGTTCCAAAAGAACCATAGAGGTCATAAAAATCCGGCACTCCGTTCCTGAAATCCATGCCCTCATATCCGCATTTTTTCATCAGCAAACCAACCGCCTTGTCACTCAATATCCAGATACCCACATCCATCAGGTAAAGATGCGATTCCGACAGCCTTTCAATGGTTCCCAGGCCGGCTTTCTGAAGCATGAAATCGAGTTGTTGCGGATTGTTGCGCGGAGTAAAAAACACACCGTGCCGTGAAGCCAGGTGCGGATCGGTCCAGATACCGAAGCATACCACATCCACATCAGGCAGGGCAAGAGGAATATCGGCAGATTGTATCAGCACATCGCCGGCTGTTATCATCACATGCTGCCCGGTACCTGATGCTTCCATAATGCGTTCCAGAAGGGGCAGTTGTAAATCGAGCAGGGTCTGATCGATCCGTTGTCCCCTGCTCCAGCGGACTACAGGTACAGGCGCAAGGATCTTTCCCGAGGGTGCGTAGGCGGGTAACCTGCGGCTTTGGCCTCCGGCGTGAATGATTATTTTTTTGTCTCTTGCCAGGTAATCGGCAAAAGACCCTGAATGATCAACTTTTTTGTGATGTCCGGCAAGCAACCAGGCGGTTCCCCCGCCCGACCCGATCTTTGATCCTTCCGGGTCGCTCATTACAAACCATTGGTCCCTGCTATTTCCCGTAATTTCGTGAAACGATTGAACCAGGCTCTCAGGTAATGATAACAGTTTCTGCATATAAAATAAATCTCCAATTTACACATTCTTTGTCAATCCGTGATTTTGTAATCAGATTATGCTGCACTTAATTTCAGAAATATTAATACATTTGATTTACTATATGATTTTTGGTGTCGGGCACCCCTCCTGTATGTGGAATTTCTGAAAGGTAATATATAAACAGACCATGATGCACAACTTTGTTTCTGGTGTTTTAAATATTGAAAATTCAACTCTTTAATGTTTAAATATAACTGTACTCTATGAAAAAACTGTTATTCTTTTTGTCGGCTGTATTGATCTGCAGTTTTCTGTCTGCCCAGCAATCTCAAATGGCATCCATCACCGTTGAATCAGCAAAACCATCAGGAATAATTGACTCCAAGGTTTACGGCCAGCTTTTTGAACACATTTATTTTTCTGCTGACGGCGGATTATGGGGTGAAATGATTGCCGAGCGTTCATTTGAACCTGAGCAATACCCCGGAATTCCACCACGCGATGGTTTTTTCGATGGCTGGTACGAAGATGACAACCACGTTCTTCAGTCACCCACCCTATATGAACAGCCTATCCCAATGACAACAATCCATGGCGACAGCTATGTGATCAACACGGATATCAAATGGCGTTCGTACAAGCTCAGCCGGCATATGTGGAGCGGTGGTTATGCCGATATGAGGGTGGAATTCAGGGATATTTCCGATGGGCTCAGTTATCGTTTCCGCATACATGATCCGCAATACGAACCTGCAAACCCGCGAAATCCGCAACCTGCCAAAGAAGCCACATTTGCCATCGAGAAAGAGTCAATAACAGAACGTCAGGGCCGCGATGGCAAACCGATGAAAATATCGGTTTGGGAACCCGTTGCCAGTGCATTGGTGAAGCCCGGCCAGTTAGATCCTGCAGAGGCATGGCACAATCTGCGCATCAGTTGCATCGGTAAAAGTGTCAGCGTGTTCTGGGACGGGAAAAGGATTCTGAAGTACAACAATCTGGATAATCCATTGGCAAAAAACGCAATTTCATTTGGGGTAAACTATACCGACGCCGATTTTAAAAATATCAGCATAACTTCCCCTGATGGCAAAACCGTGTACCTCGAAGGAATGCCTGAGGTAGTAAAAATACCTGCTGTTGCTCCTCAATGGAAATCATTCGGAAACGGCAACTATGAAATGGTGAAAGGCGATGCAGTGAACATGAAATACTCGCAAAAGATATCAGCCACTTCTGAATCAACAGGAATTGCTCAGGGACCTTTTTCAATAAAGAAAGGGGAGGTTTATACCGGTTCCATTTGGGCAAAGGGCGATGGCTCTGCAGAGTTGACCCTGGGTTTTGTTTCCGGAGGCAGATATATTGCTTCCCAGGTAATCGGCAAACCGGTTGGCGATTGGAAGAAATACGAATTTTCACTCGAAGCGGGAGATTATGAAGGCGATGCCGACCTTGCCATCGGGGCAAAAAACGGCAGCGTTCAGGTTGACCAGATCAGCATGATGTCGCGCACTGCAATAAGCCTGGGAGGTTTCAGACCCGATATCTACAAAGCTGTTCAGGAACTGGCCCCAACCAATCTTCGTTGGCCGGGTGGAGGCTATGCTGCTCAGTACAGCTGGAAATGGGGAATTGGCCCACAGGAAAACCGTGAGCGCTGGGCTCATTATATGTGGATGAATTACGATCAGAATAGTTTTGGGACAGATGAATTCATCCAGCTCTGCCGCCAGATTAATTCCGAGCCGGTGATGGTCGTACGAATCGGTTTTGACCGGCCTGAATCGGAACATGCCGAAATACTTCAGGAAGCCTGTGACTGGGTTGCATACTGCAATGAGCCTGCAACAGGCAAATGGGGAAGCGTCAGGGCAGCTAACGGACATCCTGAACCCTACAATGTAACCTATTGGGAGATTGACAATGAAATGTGGGAGTACGGAATTGAAAAATACGAGGCTGCAGTGCGGGAATTTTCAACTGCCATGCGAAAGGTTGATCCGGACATTAAGATAGTCGTTTGCGGAGGATTTGGAATGGAGACAGATAAGGAATTCCTGAACCGTTCTGGCAGCTACTTCGATTATGTCAGCCTGCATCATTATGAGAGACCCGACGGATATGCCACCGGCCCCGTAAGACTTGCTGCCCAATATGACCAATATGCCGAAATGATTGCCTCGTGCCCCAATCCAAATATCAAACTCTATATTTCAGAGTGGAACCTGAGCAGCATTGACTGGCGTACCGGCTTATTTGCGGGAGGATTTCTGAATGTTTGCGAACAGCGGCCTGTTGTTGAAATGGGCGCTGCAGCCCTGTTCATCCGTCGCACCGATGCACCTGACTGGAACAATGCGTTTATCAATTTCGATTACAAAGGCCTGTTTGTTGCCCCTAATTACCTGGTTACCAAATTATGGTATGACAACTTTTCCAGGTATCGTTTATCCTATACCGGAGAAACCGGGAGTTTAAGCATCAGCACGACGCTCTCTGAAAACGGGAAAGAGGTCATCGTCAAAATTGTGAACCCGACCGAAAATGCCTGCGGTTTGTCGGTCAAGGGAGACTGGAAATCTTTGAAGGGTGCCGGATACGAGTATATCGCCCCGGGCTCGCTGACAGCTGAAAATTCTATGGATTCACCAAATGCAGTGTCTGTCGAGAAAAAGGAAGTATCTGTTTCTGACAACACGGTCTCTTTGGATATTGCTCCTTTGTCAGTTGGAGTGCTCAGGCTCACAAAAGGATTCTGAAAATAATACGTTTGGTTGAGCCTGTAAGGTTTTAATCACAATATTGATTTATTGGATTAAGGGACAAATCATTCCAACGAATCCAACTATACATTCGCAATAATCCGGTGAAATGGGATGAGGATGAATTCATAAGAAAATAGTCCCACATCGAACGAAAAAAGCGGCACCATTACAAGGTGTCGCTTTTTTTGTTGCCCTGCTAGGACTCGAACCTAGACTCTTCTGATCCAGAGTCAGACGTGTTAGCCAGTTACACCACAGGGCAATATTTCACTTTCCGAAAAAAGTGAGGCAAAAGTATAAAGAGTATTGGTTATTTCAAAATAAAAGTTGAAAAAGGCTCGATACTCGATACTGGATGCTCGATATTCGATACTGGATACTTGATGTGTGTGTATTGTGTTTTGGGAGCTGGGATTTGACTGGTCTGCTACTTCAGCTTCCCTACCCCCTACCCTGCACCCCGTCGGGGAACGTTTTTACCTAATGCATTCCTAAAAACTAATTGCATTTGTATACCCAATTATTGCCCAGAGGCTCCCCAACGGGGTTTTCCACCCACCCCCTGCTACTGCTGGTGCTACTGACACTGCTCCTAGTCTTGGCTCTTGGCTCTTGATTCTTGACTCTTGGCTCTTGGATTTTCCTTTCTGGATCTTCGCCCAGTCATCCTTTCCTGTATTACGGTGATTGGCATCCATCTGGTTTTTATAAAATCTATTTTAATAATATGTACCCCATATTTATATAGGTATATAATATTTTATAATCTTTTTATAAATGTTATCCCCATTTTTTTAAGGGGTATTAAAGTTATTATTATATTTTTTGTTTGCAATACCCCTAATTTAATTTACTTTTGTCGTGAATAATCAGGATAAATTAAAAACGATCACGTATGAAATCAGGATGGAAACGATTAATGTTATTGTTGTCGCTTCTGTTTCTCCTACTTCCCGGTTTGTTTGCTTCCGGGGGAACGGAAATAGATACAGGGGCGACGGCATGGATGCTCACATCAACTGCACTGGTATTGCTTATGATACCGGGGTTGGCTATGTTTTACGGCGGACTGGTACGCAGTAAAAATGTGCTTGGAACCATTATGCACAGCTTTGTGGCAATGGGAATTATTAGTGTGCTCTGGGTAATTGCAGGATACAGCATGTGCTTCGGGCAAAACATTCTGGGAGGATGGATCGGGTGGAACAGGGACTATTTTTTCCTGCAGGGAATCGATTCGAATATCATGGAGGCAGGCATTCCGGAATATGTGTTTTCGATGTTCCAGGGCAAGTTTGCGATTATTACCCCGGCCCTTATTGCCGGTGCATTCGCCGAGCGGGTTTCATTCAAAGCGTATTGTTTCTTTATCGGGATCTGGAGCCTGCTGGTATACAATCCGCTTTGCCATTGGGTATGGGCATCCGACGGCTTCCTGTTTAACCTCGGAACGAAAGGAGCGATTGACTTCGCCGGGGGAACGGTTGTTCATATTTCAGCCGGGGTAAGTGGTTTGGTTGCTGCTTTGTACATTGGTTCCCGCAGGGGCTATCCCTACCAGGTGATCCGACCCAATAATCTTATCATTACCATGCTGGGAGCAGGACTTCTCTGGGTAGGATGGTTTGGATTCAATGCAGGGAGCAGTATTTCATCGGGACTGAGTACGGCACAGGCTCTAACGGCCACTCAGGCGGCCGCAGCTTCCGGTGCGTTAAGCTGGATTATAATTGAAAGTTTTCACCAGGGCAAGGCCACAGCCCTTGGATTTGCGAGCGGGATCCTGGCCGGCCTGGTGGCAGTTACCCCTGCTGCAGGGGTTGTACAGCCATACGGAGCAATTGCGCTGGGCATAGCAGCCTCCCTGCTTTGTTATATGGCAATTCAATTGAAAAATAAGCTGGGCTATGATGATAGCCTGGATGCATTTGGTATTCACGGAGTGGGAGGCATTGCAGGAGCCATTCTCCTTGTCTTTTTCATTCGGCGCTCCTGGATGACCGATGCAGCTTCACTTGCCGGGGGCTCATGGACGATATGGAACCAGCTTGGGATCCAGGCGCTGGCCGTGATCATAGCCATAGCGTATGCGGCGGTAATGACTTTTCTGATCATTTTTATTTTAAACAGGTTTATGGCCTTTAAATCAACTGAAGAAGATGAGATGGCCGGCCTCGACAGGTCCTATCATGGTGAAAGAGGCTATGGCATGTTGAACCCGAGTTAATACAGTAACCAGTAAAAAACAGGCAATGAAACTAATAACAGCAATAATCCGGGAAGTTCAGCTCGACAAGGTGCGTGAAGCATTAATCGAAGCTGACATTAAAAGAATAACTGTCAGTCGTGTTTCAGGTCATGGCCAGCAGAGGATTGAAGAAATGTACCGCGGTCAGATCATTATTCCCGACCTGATACCTAAATTGAAAATCGAGATAGCCGTTAATGATTCGTTTGTTGATATAACGGTTGAAACCATTCTAAAATCTGCGCGCTCAAACGGGGCAGGCTCTGTGGGTGATGGCAAGATTTTCATTACCCCTCTTGAAGAGTGCATCCGGATACGTACCGGGGAAAGGGGAGGCGCCGCCATATAAGGCTTGGAACTGGTATGCCTTGTGGCAGGCTTTTCTTTTTAACAGCAGATTGCAGTATGCAAAAACCAATACATTACTTATAAAATAAATATATTACTTACATATTAGTACGTATTACACTTATTTTATAATAATATGAAATAATAAATAACATTTTAGTTGCAAAATACAAATTTGCTATTGTATATTTGCAAAATGAAAGCAATAAGAATGTTTTTATTATATATTGATCTAAAATACCATTTTATTATTACGATATCCTATAAAATGAATGGATATCATTAGAAATCTAAAAATCGAATAACAATTTAAATAACAGCTTATGTCAAACTTGCGATTCAATGCGGTAGAAGATGCTTTCAGGAAAAAAGCTTTATGCGTTGCACCTCCTGTAAAAAATACTTCCGGCTACTTTGGAGAATATGTATTCACCAAATCTGTCATGGCCAGGTATATGTCAAAAGAAATCATGAAGTCGCTTAATAATTCCATTGAAAAAGGAGCCACCATTGACATTGCCATCGCCGATGGGGTGGCTGCCGGCATGAAAACCTGGGCGATGGAACTGGGCGCCACGCATTATACACACTGGTTTCAGCCATTGACTGACGGCACTGCCGAAAAGCACGATTCCTTTATAGATTATGTGGCCGGGCCGGGTGAAGCTATTATCGAAGAATTCTCGGGCAATTTGCTTGTTCAGCAGGAACCTGATGCATCGTCTTTCCCGAGCGGCGGTATACGGAGCACTTTTGAAGCCCGTGGCTACACGGCATGGGATCCTTCATCACCGGCTTTTGTTGTGGATGACACGCTGGTTATCCCAACCATTTTCATTTCCTATACAGGCGAGTCGCTTGATATGAAAGCCCCATTGTTAAAGGCCTTAAGCGCAGTTGATAAGGCGGCAACCGCTGTATGCCAGTTGTTTGACCCAAACGTGAAGAAAGTATTTTCCTATTTGGGTTGGGAACAGGAGTATTTCCTTGTAGATGAAGGATTATATGCCACCCGTCCTGATTTATTGCTGACGGGACGTACGTTACTGGGTCATGAATCTGCAAAGAACCAGCAGTTGGAAGACCATTATTTCGGGTCCGTTCCCAGCCGCGTTGCTGCTTTCATGAAAGATGTCGAATATGAAGCATACAAATATGGCATACCGGCCAAAACCCGGCACAATGAAGTGGCTCCAAACCAGTTTGAGGTTGCCCCTATTTTTGGTGAATGCAACCTGGCGGTCGACCAGAATTTGCTGATGATGTCAATCATGAAACGCATTGCACGGCGTCATGGTTTCCGGTTATTACTGCACGAAAAGCCTTTTGCCGGAATTAACGGCTCGGGAAAGCACAACAACTGGTCGTTGGGAACCGACACAGGGGTTGGCTTATTTACGCCCGGGAAAACACCTGAAGCCAATCTGCAATTTGTGACATTTCTGGTGAATACACTCATGGCTGTATACAGGCACAACGCTTTACTGAAAGCATCCATAATGACTGCACAGAATGCGCACCGGCTGGGCGCCAACGAAGCACCCCCGGCTATCATATCCGCATTTCTCGGAACTCAGGTAACTGCCGTCCTCGACAAACTTGAAAACAGCAGCAGTGAAGAAGCAATAATACTGGATGCCAAAAAGAGACTGAAATTAGGAATACCGCATATTCCGGAAGTATTCCTGGATAATACCGACCGTAACCGTACCTCGGCATTTGCTTTCACCGGGAACCGATTTGAGTTCCGTGCGGTTGGCTCATCTGCCAACTGTTCTTCCGCAATGGCCACTTTAAACGCCGCTGTGGCGGAACAGTTGACGCTTTTTAAAACAGAAGTTGATGCAAAAATTGATGCCGGATCAACCAAAGAAAAGGCGGTTTTTGATGTAATAAAAAAATACATAAAAGCCTCAAAAGCCATACGTTTTGATGGTAACGGATATTGCGATGATTGGAAGGCCGAAGCTGCAAAACGTAAACTCGACTGTGAAACAAGCGTTCCTAAGATTATTGAAGCCTATACTTCAAAATCATCAATACAGCTGTTCAAAACCACCGGGGTGCTGACCGAAGTTGAACTGCATGCCCGGAACGAAGTGAAGTGGGAAACATACATTAAAAAGATACAGATTGAGGCCCGCGTGCTGGGCGACCTGGTGCTGAACCACATCATTCCGGTGGCCAAACGGTATCAATCACTCCTTTTGGATAACGTTGTTAAAACCAGGGCAGTTTTTGCAGACAAAAAGGCAGCAAAGATTTCTGCACTGGATCAGGATTTAATAGAAGAAATCGCTGAACATGTTTCCATTATTAAGAAAAATGTAGATGAAATGGTTGAAGCCCGCAAAATAGCCAACAAACTGGAAGATGTAAAAGAAAAGGCAAATGAGTACCACGATGTTGTATTTCCCTATTTCGATGTAATACGATATCACGTTGACAAGCTTGAAATGATAGTGGACGACGAAATGTGGACCTTGCCCAAATACAGGGAATTATTGTTTATCCGGTAGTATGGATTGGAGGGTTAGTAAAATAATGAATATGCGACAACTTATGTATCCGAAAAAACAGGGATTGTATGACCCGGCCTTTGAACATGATGCCTGCGGCGTGGGGTTGCTGGCTCATATCAACGGAAGCAAATCACATGATATTGTGGAGAAAGGATTGCAGGTTCTTGAAAATATGGTTCACCGGGGTGCAGAAGGTGCCGACGTAAAAACAGGTGACGGAGCCGGTATCTTGGTTCAGATTCCTCACGAGTTTATCCTGTTGCAGGGAATTCCGGTACCGGAAAAAGGAAAATACGGTACGGGGCTTGTTTTCTTTCCCAAAGAAGAAGAAGAATTCAGACTTTGTCTCGGGCTTCTTACAACAGCAATCGAAAATGAGAATTTGAATTTGCTCGCAATCCGCGATGTTCCGGTGAACAGCGAGGTACTTGGAGAGATCTCACGATCGAATGAACCTTCCATCCGGCAGGTTTTCATCACGGGAGGTGAAAACCAGGATAATCTGGAATGTAAACTGTACCGGATTCTGAAGAAGACTGAACAAGCTGTTATGCATTCGACGCTGAAAGAAAAAAGAAGCTTTTATATCGTCAGCCTTTCAACGAAAAGACTTATTTATAAAGGAATGCTGACCTCTCTTCAGCTCAGGGAATACTTCCCGGATCTTACCAACAATTATTTTACAAGCGGTCTGGCCCTTGTCCATTCCCGGTTTAGCACCAATACTTTTCCTACCTGGGACCTCGCTCAACCCTTCCGTTTGCTGGGGCATAACGGAGAAATCAATACCATCCGCGGAAACCGATACTGGATGGAAGCCCGTGAAAGCATCCTGAAATCTGAAAAACTGGGAGATATTAGTGAAATTCTGCCTCTGGTACAGCCAGGTATGAGTGACAGCGCTTCACTGGATAATATACTGGAGTTTCTTGTTATGTCGGGGAAAAGCCTGCCACATGCACTGGCAATGCTTATACCCGAAAGCTGGAATGATAAAAACCCCATTTCGGAAGAACTGAAAGCTTTTTATGAGTATCACAGCATATTGATGGAACCCTGGGACGGGCCTGCAACTCTTTTATTCTCAGACGGCCGGTATGCAGGTGGTCTGCTTGACCGTAACGGGTTGCGTCCCGCACGTTACCTGATCACCCATGATGATACAATACTGGTGTCATCCGAGGTTGGTGTAATTCCCTTTGATCCGGCTCAGATTAAAGAAAAAGGGCGGCTGAAGCCAGGTAAAATGCTGATGATTGATACAGAACAGGGAGTGGTTTATTATGATTCAGCGTTGAAAGAAACCCTGGCCAAGGAATATCCATATGGTGAATGGCTGAAAAGAAACCGGATATGCCTGAATGAAATTTCATCCGGCCGGAACGTAAAAAATGATTTGAACAACCTGACCAGACAATTGAGAATTTTCAACTACGGCAAGGAAGATATAGAAAGATTAATGATACCCATGGCCAGCGATGGAAAAGAACCCGTGTCTTCCATGGGAAATGACACTCCGCTGGCCGTATTGTCAGGCAAGCCTCAATTGTTGTTTTCCTATTTCCGTCAACTGTTTGCACAGGTAACAAATCCGCCGATCGATCCCATCCGCGAGGAATTGGTCATGTCACTGACCTTGTACATCGGGGCGCAGGAAGGAAACTTGCTGGAACCGTCTCCCGATTTATGCAAGATGGTGAAGCTGAAAAGCCCGGTGCTGACGAATACAGAGTTCGATATTCTTAAAAACTTGCGGTATAAAGGTTTTAAAGCGCTTACCCTGCCCATGCTGTTTAACCCTGAAGACGGTCCTTCTGCCCTGGAAAAGGCTGTTGATGAACTCTGCAGGAAAGCTGAACAGGCCGTGGATGATCACTACCACTATATCATATTAAGCGACCGGGAAGTAGATGAAAATCATGTTCCGATACCTTCACTGCTTGCTGTTTCGGCTGTGCATCATTATCTTGTTAAAAAGAAAAAAAGGATGCAGATAGCGGTGGTTTTGGAAACGGCCGAACCCCGCGAGGTAATGCATTTTGCGTTGCTCTTTGGCTATGGAGCTACAGCAGTCAATCCCTACATGGCTTTTGCCGTTCTTGAAGACCTGGTTAAGAAACACGATTTGCAACTTGATTTTCACACGGCTGAAAAAAATTACATCAAGTCGGTGAACAAAGGCTTGTTGAAAGTTCTTTCCAAGATGGGCATATCCACCATCAGAAGTTACAGGGGCGCACAGATTTTTGAAGCCGTCGGAATCAGCGCTGAAGTCCTCAGCAAATATTTCAAGGGAACTGTATCGCGTATCGGGGGGATCGGACTGGAAGATATTGCCCGGGAATCAATAGCTGCACATCGCATGGCATTCGGAGATGAAGTTACGGCCTATGACACGCTGCAAAATAAAGGGATCTATTCCTATCGCAGGGATGGTGAATACCATGCCTGGAATCCCGAAACAATTGCTGCTCTTCAATTGGCTACCCGCTCAGGAAGTTACAGTAAGTTTAAAGAATATACGCAGCTGGTTGACGTAAAATCAAACCCGGTTTTTCTGCGTGATTTTATGCATTATAAAAAAGGTGCGAGAATACCGGTTGAACAGGTTGAGCCTGCCTCGGAAATTACTAAGCGTTTTGTAACCGGAGCCATGTCGTTCGGATCCATCAGCAAAGAAGCACATGAAGCTTTGGCGGTTGCCATGAATAGGATAGGAGGAAAGAGCAACACAGGAGAGGGAGGGGAAGATCCGGCCCGGTTTAAAACAGGTGAAGACGGATTGAACAGACGAAGTGCCATAAAACAGGTGGCATCGGGCCGGTTTGGAGTGACAACGGAATACCTGGTGAATGCGGATGAATTGCAGATAAAAGTTGCCCAGGGGGCTAAACCCGGAGAAGGAGGTCAGTTGCCCGGTTATAAAGTAAACCAGATTATTGCGAAAACAAGGCATTCCATTCCCGGAATTTCACTGATATCTCCGCCACCACATCATGATATTTATTCCATTGAAGACCTGGCACAGCTGATCTTCGACCTGAAGAACGTGAATCCCCATGCCCGTATCAGTGTAAAACTGGTATCAGAAAGTGGCGTCGGAACAATTGCCGCCGGAGTAGCAAAGGCAAAAGCCGATATGATTCTGATTAGCGGCTGTGAAGGAGGAACCGGCGCAAGCCCTTCCAGCTCTATCAAGTATGCAGGACTGCCTGTGGAACTGGGACTTGCCGAAACACAGCAAACCCTCGTAATCAATAACCTGAGAGGTCAGGTACGCCTGCAGGCTGATGGACAGCTAAAGACCGGCAGGGATATAATCCTTGCAGCGCTGATGGGAGCTGAAGAATTCGGTTTTGCCACCAGTGCTCTGATTGTTCTGGGCTGTGTTATGATGCGGAAATGTCACCTGAATACCTGTCCGGTTGGAGTTGCCACGCAGGATGAAAATCTGCGTAAACGTTTTGTCGGCCGGTATGAATACCTGGTAAACTACTTCAACTTTCTTGCTCAGGATGTCAGAGAACATCTTTCGGAAATGGGTTTCAGAAAACTGGATGATATTATCGGACGTACGGACCTTATAGAATTTGTTCCTTCCGGTATCCATGAAAAAACTAAAAAAATAGATCTGTCAAAGCTTCTGTCTGTTCCGGCTGAAGCTTCAAAGAACGCGATTAAACAGGAAAGATTCCAGGAACATCAGATTGAAAATGTGCTGGACAAAGCTTTAATCGAGGCAGCAATACCCTCTATCGAAAAGAAGATTCATTCTGAATTGTCAAAGAAAATTCGCAATACCGACCGAACTGTTGGTGCCATGCTTTCCGGGGAAATAGCTATGCGGTATGGCGATGAGGGATTGCCTGACGACACCATCCGCTGTTCGTTTACCGGATCTGCAGGTCAGAGTTTCGGGGCATTCCTGGCCAAAGGTATTACATTCAGGCTCGAAGGAGAAGCCAACGATTATTTGGGCAAAGGGTTGTCAGGGGGTAAAATTATCGTAGTTCCTCCTGCAGGTTCAACCTTTGACCCCGGAAAGAATGTCATCTGTGGCAATACTTTGCTGTACGGAGCAACCAAAGGGGAATTGTATATAAACGGGATTGCCGGGGAGCGTTTTTGCGTAAGAAACAGCGGAGCTATTGCTGTCGTTGAGGGAGCCGGCGATCATTGCTGTGAATATATGACAGGCGGACGCACTGTTATATTGGGAGAAGTCGGCCGCAACTTTGCTGCCGGCATGAGCGGAGGGCTGGCTTATGTATTGAATGAAAATGAAAAATTTGACTACTTCTGCAACATGGAAATGGTTGAACTGTCACTGATAGAGGATAGTGCTGATGCCAATGAACTGCACGGATTGATATCGGCACATTATCACCATACAGACAGCCCTCTGGCTAAGAAAATACTGGATAACTGGGACAGCTATTCAGGCAAATTCATTAAAATAATGCCTATTGAATATAAAAAAGTCCTTCAGGATGAAAAAATGGAGGCCATCCGAAAGAAGATCGCACAGGTTGAATACGATTATTAGAATTACCGGAAGCATTTTGTTTGTCATGCATTTCAAACGTAAGGAAGTATCATCATGGGAAATCCAAAAGCATTTTTAACAATAGAAAGAAAGAATGCCGGTTATCGTCCGGTACATGAAAGGATATCGGATTTCAGTGAAGTTGAACAGACGCTGAATACCGGCGACCGGGTATTGCAAGCCTCGCGGTGTATGGATTGCGGAGTACCTTTTTGCCATTGGGCTTGTCCTCTGGGAAATAAAATGCCGGAATGGCAGGATTTGGTGTATCGGGGAAAATGGAAGGAAGCACTTGACTCACTTCACTCAACCAACAATTTTCCTGAGTTTACAGGTCGCGTATGTCCAGCTCCATGTGAAAAAAGTTGCGTGCTTGAACTGAACAGATCGGCAGTTACGATCCGGGAAAATGAAGCGGCAATTATTGAACATGGGTTTGCAGAAGGATATCTGAAACCCAACCCACCCCTGAAAAGAACCGGCAAAAAAATCGCGGTGATAGGCTCAGGTCCTGCCGGTCTGGCATGTGCCGACCAGCTCAATAAGAAGGGTCACCTGGTAACCGTTTACGAGAAGAATGATGCCATTGGCGGATTATTGCGATACGGGATTCCCGATTTCAAACTGAGCAAAACGGTAATCGACCGCCGCTTAAACCTGATGTCAGCCGAGGGAATTGTTTTCAAAACGAATTCAGAGGTTGGAAAGAATATACCTGTCCAAGTCATGCTGAACAATTATGATGCGGTATGTATAGCCATTGGATCGGGCGAACCCCGGGACCTGAAAGTGGAAGGAAGAGATCTGAAAGGAATCTGTTTCGCACTGGATTTTCTTTATCAGCAGAATTTCCTGGTTTCAAAAAAAGAGATCCCGGATGGAAGCCGGATTTCAGCAAAAGACAAAACAGTGCTGGTGATAGGCGGAGGTGATACAGGCTCCGATTGTGTTGGAACATCTATTCGTCAGGGAGCCACCCGGGTAATGCAGATTGAACTGCTGCCCAAACCTCCGGAGGGTGTGAACCCTGATACTCCCTGGCCCATGTATCCCAATGTTTTAAAAACATCGAGTTCGCATGAGGAAGGGTGTGAAAGGCGCTGGAGCATAAACACAAAAAAGTTTACCGGTGAACAGGGAAGGGTAACCGGTGTGGAAACAGAAGAAATAGAATGGGCCATGGATGAACATGGGGTCCGGAAAATGAAAGGAACCGGAAAATCTGAAATTGTAAAAGCTGATTTGGTCATACTCGCATTGGGATTTATACATCCTGTTCACAAAGGTTTGCTGGATGAGCTTGGTATAAGTTATGATGCCCGGGGAAATGTGTCAGTGAATACTCACATGCAAACCAACAGGCCCGGGATATTTGCCGCAGGAGATACGGCCCGGGGAGCAAGCCTTATTGTTACGGCCATTGCTTCGGGAAGAAAAGCTGCAGAAGAAATCAACTCCTTTCTGAAGTGACCGGTAAACTAAAGAGATAATTAATTACTGCCTTTTAATGTAAATTTTATGTGTGGAATAGTCGGAATTTTTGAAATAAAACAGGACTCCCGCGAACTGCGCAACCAGGCGCTGAAAATGGCCAAGCGGATTCGTCACAGGGGACCGGATTGGTCAGGCATATACTGCGGTGACAAAGCTATCCTGGCGCATGAACGTTTATCTATTGTTGATCCGGCTTCAGGCAAGCAGCCGTTTTACAGCAAAGATGGCAAACTGGTGCTCGCCGTGAACGGTGAGATATACAATCATCAGGTATACCGAAAGAAATATGCGCATCAGTATGAGTTTCTTACCCAGTCAGATTGTGAAGTCATATTGGCGCTGTACCGGGATAAGGGTACTGATTTTCTCGAAGATTTGAATGGGATATTTGCTTTTGCCCTGTATGACACAGAAGATGACAGTTATTTGATTGCGCGTGATCATATCGGAATTAATCCGCTGTATATCGGATGGGATCCTCAGGGTGTATTTTATGTTGCCTCCGAGTTAAAAGCCCTGGAAGGCTATTGTAATAAAATTGAGGAATTTTTACCGGGTCATTATTTATCCAGTAAAGAAGGCAAAATGGTGCGATGGTACAAAAGAGACTGGATGGACTATGGCGCGGTAAAAAATAATTCATCCAGCGTGGAGATCTTGAGAGAAGCCCTGGAAGCCTCCGTGCAGCGTCAGATGATGTCTGATGTGCCCTATGGGGTTTTGCTCTCAGGAGGATTGGATTCCTCAATCATTTCAGCCGTAGCAAAAAAATACGCCGCTAAACGTATCGAAAGTGGCAATACACAGGATGCCTGGTGGCCACAGTTGCATTCTTTTGCCGTGGGTCTGGAAGGTTCTCCCGATTTGGCTGCTGCCCGTAAAGTGGCCGGGCATATTGAAACGGTTCATCATGAAATCCATTTTACTGTTCAGGAAGGACTTGATGCCATACGGGATGTCATATACCACATTGAAACCTACGACGTAACAACAGTTCGTGCGTCCACCCCCATGTATTTGCTGGCCCGTGTCATAAAATCAATGGGTGTTAAAATGGTGCTGACCGGGGAAGGAGCAGATGAAATTTTCGGGGGTTATCTCTACTTTCATAAAGCACCCAATGGCGAGGAATTTCATAAGGAAACCGTTCGGAAACTCGATAAACTGCATTTATATGACTGCCTGCGCGCTAATAAATCACTGGCTTCATGGGGCGTGGAAGGACGCGTTCCGTTTCTCGATAAAGAATTCATAGATGTGGCCATGCGATTGAACCCTGACGATAAAATGACAGGTAAAAATGGAAAAATGGAAAAATGGATCCTGCGCAAAGCCTTTGAGCATATGCTACCCGAAAGCATTGTATGGCGGCAAAAAGAACAATTCTCTGACGGCGTGGGCTACAATTGGATTGATACACTAAAGGAGTTGACAAGCTCCATGGTGAGCGATGAACAAATGGCGAAAGCAAAAGAAACCTTTCCTATAAATCCTCCGCTGAATAAAGAAGAATATTATTACCGCACTATTTTTAATACTCATTTTCCATCCGATACGGCTGCCCGGTGTGTGCCTTCAGTTCCTTCCGTGGCGTGCAGTACACCCATCGCACTGGAATGGGATGCGGCCTTTAAGAATATGAATGAACCTTCCGGACGCTCAGTAAGCATACACGAAAAAAGATACCTGTAGATCCCGGCATGTACTTTCTGCTTCATTATAATCATATGAAAACGGAATATAAAATCTTAAGAGATTGCCAATCAAATACATATTTGTAACCGGAGGGGTGACTTCTTCTCTGGGTAAGGGCATATTATCAGCTTCACTTGCAAAATTATTACAGGCCAGGGGCTATTCTGCTACTATTCAAAAGCTTGATCCGTATATCAACATTGACCCGGGCACACTGAATCCTTATGAACATGGTGAATGTTATGTTACTGAAGATGGTGCGGAAACCGATCTTGACCTGGGGCATTATGAACGCTTCCTGGGTGTTGACACATCACAGGCTAATAACATAACCACAGGCCGGATTTATCAATCGGTGATCAACAAGGAACGGCATGGTGATTACCTTGGGAAAACGGTTCAGGTAATTCCTCATATTACTGATGAAATCAAAAGAATGATTCTCCTCTTAGGGAGCAAAAACAGGTATGACTTTGTGCTCACTGAAATAGGAGGCACGGTTGGTGATATTGAGTCGCTGCCTTATATTGAAGCGGTCCGGCAACTGAAATGGGAACTGGGCCGGTCAGCCATGGTGATACATCTGACACTAGTACCCTATTTGCCTGCATCGGGAGAACTAAAAACAAAACCTACACAACATTCAGTAAAAACCTTGCTTGAAAGCGGTGTTCAGCCGGACATACTGGTTCTTCGTACCGCACACAACCTCAGCCGGTCACTCCGGGAAAAAGTTGCCTTGTTCTGCAATGTCGTACCGGAAGCAGTAGTGCAATCAATCGATGTGCCTACCATTTATGAGGTGCCTTTGCGGCTGAAAGAGGAAAAACTTGACCAGACTGTTCTTAAAAAGTTTGATTTGCCCATTGACCGGGAACCTGTGCTTGATGACTGGAATAGCTTTTTAAGCAAGCTAAAAAATCCAAGACATACAGTTGAAATCGGACTGGTTGGGAAATATGTTGAATTGCACGATGCATACAAATCGATAGTTGAATCGTTTATTCATGCAGGCGCGGTTAACGAATGCAAAGTCAACATCCGATGGATACATTCCGAAAAAATAACCGCTGAAAATGTTGCAGAAAATATGGAGGATCTGGATGGTATCCTGGTTGCCCCCGGTTTTGGGAACCGTGGAATAAAGGGTAAAATTGAAGCAACACGATATGCCCGTGAAAATAAGATTCCATTTCTTGGAATTTGCCTGGGCATGCAAATAGCAGTAATCGAATTTGCATTGAATGTGCTTGGCCTGCCGGGTGCCGATTCGACTGAAATGAATGAAGCCACCAAACATCCCGTAATCGATCTGATGGAAGAGCAAAAAGCTATAACCGACAAGGGAGGTACCATGCGACTGGGCAAATATGCCTGCCAGGTGAAAAAGGGAACCCGGTTTTACAATGCTTACCGGCGTGATATAATTTATGAAAGACACCGGCACCGGTATGAGTTTAATGACCAATACCTGAACCCGTTTATGAGAAATGGTTTCCACCCCGTCGGAATTAATCCTGAAACACAACTTGTGGAAGCTATGGAGCTCGAAAATCATCCCTGGTTTATAGGAGTTCAGTTTCATCCTGAATATAAAAGCACCGTTCTTACTCCGGCTCCGTTGTTTGTTTCTTTTGTAAAAGCCTGTCTTGACATATCAATTATAAAGAACTGTGTCAAACTCATGGAGTCAGAAAAGGAATAGAGCTGGTATTGAAGCCCCGGCAAACAATTGCTTTGGCATGATGTTTTTATTTGAACCTACCTGAATCTTTTCAATCTCCGGAAAACTAGTTTTGTATTTCTGCCTGGAATAAAAATTGGCATTAAAGAACTCCGTTGAAATTGATTTCAGAAATAAATCTGAATTAGGTAAATAATTAATATATTTAACTTTTACCTTGAGAAAATGAAAAACAGCTTACAAATTGACAGCCTGGATAAGAAAATTCTTTCAATTCTTACTAAAAACGCACGCATTCCGTTCCTGGAAGTTGCCAGGGCATGTGATATTTCAGGTGCAGCTGTTCATCAGCGCGTGCAAAGGTTAACCAAACTGGGCATCATCAGCGGATCGCAGTTTAACGTGGACCCGAAAAAACTGGGTTTCAAAACCTGTGCGTTTGTTGGCATTTTCCTTGACAATGCAGCTCTTTTTAATAACGTATCAGAGAAACTGGTTGAAATTTCCGAAATAACACAGATACATTACATAACAGGTCAATGGGCTATGTTTATTGAAGTCTATACGCGCGATAATGAACATCTGCGTCAGGTACTGGCAGATAAAATCCAGTCTATTAAAGGCATTTCGCGAACAGAAACCTTTATCTCCCTGGATGTTTTGATAGACAGGCAGATGTCATTTCTGGAAGACGAATGATTTAACCGATTCTCCTTTGCCTCTTTTCAGTGCCACTGATGCTTCCATAACCCCTACCCTGCACCCCCTGCTTCTGCTGGTGCTACTGCCACAGCTCCTGGTCTTGGTTCCTGGTTCTTATATCTTGGATCTTAGATCTTGGATTTTCCTTCCTGGATCTTCGCCCAGTCATCCTTCAGCGTCACCGTGCGGTTGAAGATGATCTTGCCGGGCTGCGAATCCTTGTCCACACAAAAATACCCGGTGCGCTGGAACTGGTATTTTACACCGGGTTTGACGTTGGCCAGTCCTGGTTCAGCCTTGGCAACAATAACTTTCAGTGAGTCGGGATTCAAACTGGATTTCCAGTCCTTCCCCTCCTCCACGTCATCGGGATCGGGAACCTGGAAAAGCCGGTCGTATAACCTGACTTCCACATCCAATGCATGCTTTGCCGATACCCAGTGTATGGTGGCCTTCACCTTGCGGTTGGCTCCTTCGAGTCCGCTCCGCGTGGTAGGATCATAAGTGCAATTGATCTGTCTGATCGCTCCGGTGGCTTCATCCTTGTCAACTCCGGTACATTTGATGATATACCCGTTTTTCAGCCTTACTTCGTTGCCCGGTGAAAGCCGGAAAAACTTTTTCGGGGGATCTTCCATGAAGTCGTCGCGCTCGATATAAAGTTCCTTTGAGAAGGGGATTTCGCGGGTGCCTGCACTTGCATCTTCGGGATTGTTTTCGGCCTCCATCATTTCAACCAGGTCTTCGGGGTAATTTTCAAGGACTACCTTAACCGGATTGGAAACCACCATCACACGCAGGGCCTTTTTATTCAGGTCTTCACGCACCAAATGTTCGAGGAGCGTAAATTCGATGATGTTTTCTCGTTTGGCAATCCCCACGGTCTCCACAAAGTTGATGATCGACTCGGGGGTGTAGCCCCTGCGACGCAAGCCACAAATGGTGGGCATCCGGGGATCGTCCCAGCCGCTTACAAAACCTTCATTAACCAGCTGCAGCATCTTGCGCTTGCTCATGATGGTGTAGTTCAGGTTCAGGCGGGCAAATTCAATCTGCCGGGGGCGGTATTCGCCGTCGGCAATCTGGTCGAGGCACCAGTCGTATAGCGGCCTGTGCACCTCGAATTCAAGGGTACATAATGAATGGGTGATGCCCTCGATGTAATCCGACTGTCCGTGGGCCCAGTCGTACATGGGGTAAATGCACCATTTGTCGCCGGTGCGGTGGTGATGAGCATGCTTGATGCGGTACAGAACCGGGTCGCGCATGTGCATGTTGGGCGAGGTCATGTCGATTTTTGCCCGAAGTACCTTGGAACCATCGGGGAACTCACCGTTCTTCATGCGCATGAACAAATCGAGGTTTTCTTCAGCCGGGCGGTTGCGGTACGGACTTTCGGTACCAGCCTGTGTGGGAACTCCCCTATTGGCGGATATCTCCTCTGCCGTGCATTCATCTACATAGGCTTTTCCTTTGTTGATAAGCAACACAGCCCAATCGAAAAGCTGGTCGAAATAATCCGAAGCATAACGGGCTTCCCCTTCCCACTGAAATCCAAGCCACCGGATATCTTCCTTAATGGCATCCACATATTCCACATCTTCTGCAACGGGATTGGTATCGTCGAATCGCAGGTTGCACTTGCCATTGTACTTGCGGGCAATGCCAAAATCGAGACAAATCGCCTTGGCATGACCTATATGAATGTATCCGTTGGGTTCCGGTGGAAAGCGGGTTTGAATTTTTTTCCCGGTCTTTTCCAAACGCAGATCTTCTTCAACAATTTCTTCAATAAAATTCAGGGGTTTGTTATTCTCTGTACTTTCCATCATTAAAAAATTAAAAGCCATGTTATTCATGAACCAACAAAAGTAAAAAAAACTGCCCACGGTTACCTCTGAGGTAAAAAGATTATTTTTGCAAGGACAAATAAGCAGGCCAGAAAAGCGACTGTTTAAAAGACTGGTGATGCGGGAACGTCATTGCGAACGTAGTGAAGCAATCTCAACCTGGAACATCAGATTGCTTCGGTCGTGCCTCCCTCGCAATGACGGAAAGCAAGCCCTACGAGACAGTATTGATTTTTGAAAATATTTAAAGAAAAACAGATTGTTTATGGGACAACTGGTACTTGAAAACATGGAGTTCTACGCCCATCACGGCCATTTTGAAGAGGAACAAAAGATAGGCGGCCGGTTTGCCGTTGACCTGGTGATTGACACCGACTTCAGCAAAGCTGCCGAAACAGATGATCTCGACGATGCCGTTGACTACAGTCATATTTACGAACTGGTAAAAGCCGAGATGGAGATCCCCTCAAAGCTGCTGGAGCACATTGCGAAGCGCATAGCAGACAAAGTGTATTCTGCATCGGGCAAAATCAGCAAGGTGAAAGTAACCGTTTCCAAGCTCAATCCTGCCATTGGTGGCCACATGAGCAGGTTCAGCGTGATTTGTGAAAAATGAAAAAACCAAAGGGGACTTTAAAGCGATGCCCGGCATGCGGCCGGTTTTTCACCTGCCAGGGTGATGACGACTGCTGGTGTGAAAAAGTGCGGATCAACCCGCGCGAGATGAAGATCATCATGAACACCTATACGGATTGTTTGTGCCCCAGGTGCCTGAAGAAGTATGAGGAAAAATAACCAAAACCAATATCCTATGGCTTTAAACATAAAACAAGCTGAATATTTCAGCATCACCATCAACGATAACGCGAGTAAGGCATACCAGTTGCTTTCCGTGTTTGCAGACGCAGGCATCGGCCTGCTGGCTTTTAAGGCAATTCCTGCCGGACCTGGTCGCTCACAATTTTCAGTGTTCCCGAATGATCCCGAAAAAATGAAAAATGCTGCAAAAGCAGCAGGCCTGCTGATGGAAGGCCCCCACCCGGCCCTGATCGTCAAAAGCGACAGCGATGAGCCGGGAGAATGTGCAGGTGTCTTTGAAAAACTTTCACAACAAGGCATTCATGTATACGAAGCCTGTGGTATAGCTGATATTAAGGACAGCTATGGCATAGTACTTTACATGACGCAGAGTGATTGTGAGAAAGCGCTGGTGGCTTTGAAGGCTTGATTATGTAATAAGCAAAAACTACTTGGAAATTGCGGATTACCTGCGTGATCACGGCATGGGGTTGTCCTGCTCAATAAAATATAGAGCGGATTACCTTCGGTGATCGCGGTTTTGGGGTTGTCCTGCTCAACAAAATCCCTGCCCGCTTGTCAGCGGGATACGGTATTTTTTATTTGCAATACCCTGCAAACTAAGGTTTGCGGTCACCGCAAATAAAAAATCCCTGTTCTGCAAAGCAGAACCAGGGATTTTGTTGAGGTCTCTGGCGGATTTGAACCGCCGTAAACGGTTTTGCAGACCGCTGCCTAACCCCTCGGCCAAGAGACCATTTTACCGGACTGCAAAGATATAAAAAAAACTTACAATGATGCATGTACAGGCAATTATTGATATCTGCAGCGGATCATACCGGATGTCACATTTCTTTATACCTTCATGGTCTAAGAAACTTCAGGATGAATATAGTGATTGTTGCAGTCATTTATGTACTGGGGCCTTTGTTGCTGCTCTATAGCTGCAAGCGATCGGCCTGGTTAAACCAGTTTGGAACTGTGGGCCTGGCCTATATTTTCGGGATCATCCTCGGCAATATTGGATTGATCAAACCCGAAATGAAGCCGCTGCAGGAAAATCTTACTTCCATAACCATTGCTCTGGCCCTGCCCCTGCTGCTTTTCTCAATCAACATCAAACAATGGTCGCGTCTGGCCCTGAAAACCGGAATCGCCATATTACTCGCCATCATATCGGTAATGCTCATAATTGCCATCGGGCATTATGCATTTAAAAGCCACATTGAGGAATCCTGGAAGGTGTCGGGACTGATGGTCGGTGTATACATTGGCGCCACGGCCAACATGGCATCGATTATGAAGGCACTTAACGTGAATCCCGAAACCTTTGTACTGGTGAATGCTTACGATATTCTCCTCTGCATCCCCTATTTCTTCTTCCTGATCACCAAAGCACAACCATTGCTCAACAGGGTATTACCAGTCTTTAAACCATTGAACGCCGGGGTAAAGCTAGATAACGAAGTGGACGATTTTGACGGCTGGGATGCCTATCGCGGTATTCACAAAAAGGATGTTCTGAATCCTCTGCTGTTGGCTGTTTTGCTTTCGGGTGTTATTGCCGGCATTTCTTTTCTTTTCAGCCAGTTATTCCCTGAGAATTTCCGAACCGCGGCCACCATCCTGTCTATTACTGCCTTATCAATAGCAGCCTCACTGCTTCCGGCCGTTAACCACATTCGCAAAACGTTTCAGAGCGGCATGTACCTGATTGTAATTTTTTGTATTGTCGTAGGCTCCCTGGCCGATTTCAGCATCTTTACGTTTGAATCGCTATACCTTGCGGCCTTTGTTGCCCTGGTCATATTCGGATCAATGTGCTTCCAGGTGCTGTTTTCAAAGTTGTTCAAAATCGATACCGATACCACCATCATTGCCTCAACGGCCTTTATCTTCTCGGCGCCTTTTGTGCCCACCGTTGCCAATGCCCTTAAGAATAAGGAAATCATCATATCAGGAATTACCATCGGAATCATTGGCTATGCCACCGGTAATTTTCTGGGTATTACCCTGGCCTACCTGTTGAAATAAATGCTTCATTTGAATAGAATAAACGGCTCATTGATATTCTTTCCGGTTTTTGCGATAACCAGCTTATTCCGTCAAATAATTTGACATGCAAGTAAAAATATGGACAATTGAAATCAAGCCTAAAATTGGCCATACAACTGATAACCTTTTCGTTGAAACTACTGGAACAATTATTGAAAGCATCTTTCAACTGATGATTTGACACTTTATGTTCATACAAACAAAACAGATATACCGCAAGCTATTGCACTACAAAGGGACTTCCCTGATTGGCATCGGAGGCTTGTCCTTAAGTATGGTGGCAGGGATACTGATTTTTCATTACCTGTTTTTTGAATTGAGCTTTGATAAGTTCTATCCGGGGGCAGACCGGATGTATCGCATTGACCGGAATGTGCTGCAGACGAAAAGTGAGCTTCCATCCAAAGCAGGAGGCTCTTCTTCCCGTATGGCGGCTGAAGTTTTGAATGCAGGCATAACAGGTGTTGAAAGCACGCTAAGGTTGCACCCTGTATATGGTGATGCCGTGGTGAAAAACGGTATGGAATCATTTAATGAAACAAACCTGTACTATTCAGACCCCAATTTTTTCTCATTTTTCAACTTCGCTTGCATCTATGGCGATCCGCGGAATGCATTGGCAAACCCATATTCAGCGGCCATATCCAAATCGGCATCGGAAAAGATATTTCATACGGTGAATTCCATTGGCCAAACACTGGAGGTGTATGACCGGTATTTGGATAAAATGAAATATACGGTAACTGCAGTCTTTGATGATCTTCCGGTAAATACGCATTTGAAAATCAATATGCTGTTTCCCGACGGAGAATTATTGAAGCGCAATCTTTATACCGAAAACCCATGGAAATGGGCAAACTTCAGAACTTACGTCAGGCTTAATCCGGGCACGGACCCGCAACAAGTGAAAACACATCTGGATCAATATGCTGCGAAGCAGAAAATTGCCGAAATGTTTGATTGTTACCGGATCGATTACCAGCTTCATCCTGTTAAATCAATTCATCTTAGCGGCCAAAAAGACAAGTATGAGTCGGATACCAATTACCTCAATATCTTCCTGGTTCTTTTTGCCGGAATACTTGTCATGCTGATTGCCTGGTTGAATAATTTCAACCTGTCACTGGTAAGGCTCATGGGCGATGAAAGAAAAATGAAGGTAAAGCGGGTGCTTGGAGCAAAAAGGCTGCTGTTCTTCAAGGAGTCTATTATGGAATCCGTTGCCATTTATGTTTTGGCCTGCATTCCTGCCGTGTTTATCTGTTTTGCCTTGTCGGGAATTTTTAAAAACAGGCTCGGCATCACCCTGGAACTCAGCACTTACTCTCAGTTCATGGTTTGGGGATGCATCCTTTCCGGTTTTGTTTTGCTCGCTGTTGCTTCCGGACTCCTGACCGGCTTAAAGGGATTCAACATGCTTCGAAACAGACAGACAAATGGCTTCATCACGGCTGCCCGTAATTCAAATCAAAAGGCAAGTTACATGACAGCCCTTCAGTTTGCCGCAGCCATTGTCCTGATCTGTTTCTCACTTTTGACCGGCAAACAGATCAACGAAATGATGGGAAAAGACGTGGGATTCGAAAAGGACAATATACTCGTTGTGAAATCACCGCTTATTTCAGATGAGAACGTGGATATTAACAGCTTGTATGCTTCATTCAGAATGGAAGCAGTTAAAATTCCGGAAGTAAAGGCAATAACCAGCTCAACATATATCCCCGGCATGTTCATCAGTTCCATCCAGGGTATCCGGTTTGAAAATGAATCTGGAATTCATGAGGCTGATCCCCGCATGAACTGGGTGGGCGCTGATTATCTGCCACTCTATGAAAACCGCTTTCTGGCCGGACGGAATTTTTCATACAACGCAGAAATGGAAAGCAACAAACTGATTATTAACGAGAAGCTTTCAGGAGAACTCGGCTTTACTAATGCTGAACAAGCCATTGGAACAGAAGTTATCTGGAAACAGCGCAATCAGAAAAAACAGATTGTAGGTGTAATTGAAAATTTTTTCCATGAATCGCCGGAATTGGAGGTATATCCCATTGCATTTCATTTTTCAGCTAATTCCGTTGGTTACTACTCCGTTAAAATTAACGAAAGTGCCCGTCCCGACCGGGTTGTAAGAAAACTGCAGAACCTGTATCAGCAAATTCATGCCGGCAATCCGTTCGACTATTTCTGGCTCGATCAGCGTTACCAGGCCCAATACGCACAATGGATCAAAATGAAGGGGCTATTTCAGGCATTTTCGGTATTGGCCATATTAATCTCGGTTATGGGGTTGGTTGCCAGCATGGGTATGATGCTCGCAAAGCGAACCAAGGAAATTGGAATCCGAAAGGTAAACGGAGCCAGGGTTTATGAGATACTTGTACTGCTTAACCGCGAATTTTTAAAGTGGCTGACCCTGGCATTTGTAATTGCCCTTCCAATTTCTTATTACATCATGAACAAATGGCTGCAGAACTTCGCTTACAAAACCGGAATAAGCTGGTGGATTTTTGCACTGTCTGGCTTGATGGCCATGTGCATTGCCCTGTTGACCATCAGCTGGCAAAGCTGGAAGGCAGCTGCCAGAAACCCGGTGGAAGCATTGCGATATGAATAGTAATTTGTGGCAGATTTCTTTGTATGAATATTCCCTACTTTTGTCACAAATAATATTACATGTCCCGGTTCCGATTGTTGATAGAATACGACGGCTCGCGCTACCACGGGTGGCAGCAGAACAGCGGAGTAAAAACCATTCAGGGTGAGCTCATCAGAGCCGCTGAAAAGCTGTTCAATACCCGGAAAATTGAGCTTTACGGGGCTGGCCGTACCGATGCCGGAGTACATGCACTGGGACAAGTTGCCCATCTCGATGCTCCCACCCAGATGCATGCCGAAAGCATAGCCGGCAGGTTAAATGAACTGCTTCCTTATGACATCCACATCCTGAATGTGGAAAAATGCGATCCCCGATTTCATGCCCGGCACAGTGCAGTTGCCCGCAGTTACTTGTATGTAATTTCGCGCAGACGTTCAGCATTCGGAAAACCCTATACTTGGTGGGTGAAAGAGGAACTGTCGGTGGAAAAAATGAAAATGGCTGCCGGTGTATTAAAGGGATTTCACGACTTTGCCTCATTTGGCGCAGCCACTGCTGAAGAAAAATCAACCAAAGTGAACATCAGTCATCTTGAAATTGCGGAAACTGAAAATATGATTACCCTGCATATTATCGGTTCGCATTTCCTGTGGATGATGGTTCGCCGGATCACCGGGGTGCTGGTTCATGCCGGAAAAGGAAAACTAACCCAGAAGGAAATCAGCGGTTTTCTCAACCGCTATTCCGAAAGGCCCTCACAGCTTGCCGCACCGCCTTCAGGCTTATATCTCGAACGAATCTATTACCCCGGGGAACCTGAGATTTTAGATGTAAAATTGCCAATTATGCTGTAAATTGCTTAATTAAAAGGTTGAGGTAAACCTGTGTAAAAACCATACGGAATAATCCATGCCCCACCGAATAATTGCAATGCTTGCCCTGCTGACAATCATTTCCTGTAACCCGGTCCGGAAAGCCACAATGCTTTTGGAGGAAGAACACAATGCCCTTTATATACAAAAGGCTTTGATTGTATATGGCGAGAAACGAAACCGGGTGTTGCTCACCAATCCCACGCACACCCGCTGCTATATGCTGAAAGGGAAATATTTCACCCGCAAATGGCAGCCCGGAGACACCATGATCATCAACGACCACCTGGAAGATTTTTACAAACTGCAGTTTGCCGGAAAATGCAACATGCCTGACAGCGATTCCAGGTAAAGTCGCAAAGGACTGATTTTCTCATTAATATAGCCTGACACCTAATGTTAAAAGCTTCTTAAAATTAACTTCTATTCCAATTTTAATCTATATTTTTGAAAATAGAAATCCGGTAAATCATAATTCCTTGCTACCGGGTACAAATTTTTATCTGCCTGATCATGAAATTCAATATATATGCCCGCCAGATTGCCTTATCTATGATGAAAAGGCTTACCAATATGACCCTGCTTTTGATTGCTTTTGCCTTTCTGATTTCATGCAAACAGGCAGGCATAAAACCCGGAGTTGACAGTGCCGATGGTGATACACTTCAAGCTGCATTCATTCCAAATCCGCAACGGGTAGCCCATCAGGAAGTCAATACACTTGAAATCGGATCGAAAGCTATTGATTTCAACCTGCCTGATGTAACCGGCAGGTTTTATCAGCTTGAAGATTTTAATGAAGCAGAGGTTCTGGTTGTAATTTTCACCTGCAACCATTGCCCTACAGCACAGGCATATGAAAACCGGATTATCCGTTTTACTGAGGAATATAAGGATAAAGGTGTTGCCGTGGTTGCCATTATGCCAAACAGTGTTTATTCACTTCTCTTCGAAGAATGCAGCTATTCTGATCTTGACGACACCTACGAAAGCATGATCATCAGGGCAAAAGACAAGAAATTCAATTTTCCTTACCTCTATGACGGCGATACTGAAGCCGTATCCATTCAATATGGCCCGACAGCTACTCCGCATGCTTTTGTTTTTAACCGGAAGCGGGAACTGGTTTATGCAGGCCGGTTGGATGCATCCGAAAAACCAGGAACAGCCAATGCTGATGATTTGAGAACCGCTGTGGATGAAACACTGAACAAGAAACCTGTTACCACGCCTGAGAACAAGGCTTTCGGCTGTTCCATCAAATGGGCCTGGAAAACAGAATGGACCGACAAAACCAATAAAGATTGGGCTGAAAAGCCGGTGATCGTGGAAAAGATCTCGAAAATAGAGGTTGAAGACCTTGTAAGAAACAATTCCGAAAAGCTGAGGTTGATCAATGTATGGGCAACCTGGTGCGGTCCTTGCATAATTGAATATCCCGAGCTTGTAAACCTGCAGCGCATTTATGGAAACCGCAATTTTGAATTCATTTCCCTTTCGGCTGACAAACCGGAAAACGCAGATCAGGTTCTCGAATTTCTGCAAGCCAAACACGCTCCCATAAAAAACTACCTGTTCAACAGCAATGACAAATATGCATTGATTGAAGCCATTAATCCCGAATGGAACGGAGCCCTTCCTTATAGCATACTGGTTGAACCGGGGGGAAAGGTGGTCTATGCCATACAGGGACCTGTGAATTTACTCGAACTGAAAAAGAAAATAGTTGAACACCGGCTTATGGGCAGGTATTACTAAGCAACATGGCTGGCTTCCTGTTCATTTGATTACAATTTGTCCGATTTCGTACACTGCCTGTATCAAAAACGTACAGAGTGAAACAAGCGTAATTCGTCTGTTTTTAAACGTAAATAAATATATAACTGATCGTTATATCAAATGGCACGAATGTTGGGTAAGGTCTGCGGGCAAATTACATCAAAATCATTGTTTGCATGTTCAGCAATTTCATCAGAGTAGCATTCAGGATATTTTTCAGGGACCGTTTCCAGACACTGATTAATATCTTAGGTTTGGCTATTGGCCTTGCTTTTAGCATCATCATTTTTCTGTATGCCCATAAAGAATTCAGTTACGACCGGTTTCACCGGAATGCGGACAGAATTTACCGCATTGCCGTTAATGGAAGAATTGCTGACAATGTATTCAATCATGCCGTTACACCAGCGCCACTTTCCAAAACAGCAGCACGTGAAATAACAGGAATTGAAAGCTCAGTCAGGGTAGCCCGGTTTGGTGCCTGGCTGATCCGATACAAAGACATCCGCTTTAATGAAGACAACCTCATTTTTGCCGATTCCTCTTTCTTTGACATATTTTCTTTTCCGCTTCTCAAAGGCAATGCAGATTCTGTACTAAAAAAACCCAACAGTATTGTAATCAGCCAGGAGACGGCCCTGCGTTATTTCGACGCTGAAGATCCCTTAGGCAAGTTGCTCCGTATTGAAAACGACTCAACCTATTACAGAGTTACCGGCATTATGATGGACATTCCCGAAAATTCACACATGCACTTCGACATGATCGGGACTTTGTCAACCTTTAAGACGTTGTTGCAGGATAACCGATTCATTTCTCATTTTCTTTACACTTATGTGTTGGTAAAACCAGGAGTGACCACAGAGGAATTGAAAGCAGGTCTTGACGGGATTGTATCGAAATATGTGATGCCTGACTATGCTGACTTTCTGAAAATAAACGACAGTCAGCTTTCGGCAACACAGGCAAAATACAACTATATACCCCAACCACTCAGGGATATTCACCTCAGGTCAGAATATGCTTCAGAATTTGAACCTGCAGGAAAAATTCTTTATATCTACCTTTTCACAGCACTTGCCATTGCCATTTTTGTGCTCGCCTGCATGAATTTCGTCAGCCTGGTCACTGCCCGTTCTGTGTTAAGGGCTAAGGAGGTCGGTATTCGTAAAATAATCGGTTCCGAACGGTCCGGACTGGTTAACCAGTTCCTGATTGAATCATCCCTGCTGGCATTTCTGGCCATGGCTCTGGCACTTCTTCTGACTGAACTGTCGTTGCCTCTTTTCAACAGGTTTATTGGCCTTCAACTAAGCCTGCGTCAGTTGTTGAACCCTGCAGGGCTGTCATTAATGATGGTATTGATTCTGGTGATCGGACTGATATCGGGGTTTTACCCTGCCTTGGTTTTATCTTCGTTCAGCCCATTGGCATTTTTACGCAACCGCTTATACAAAGAAACTGACAAAGGCCATCTGAGATCCTTGCTTACTTATTTTCAGTTGTTCGTTGCTGTGGGAACAATCTCCATGATGCTGATCATTTCGGGCCAGTTCCATTATCTCATTCATAAGGAAAGAGGTTACAATACCGATGACATCGTAGTAATCAGGCGCCCGGACGGTCTCGGCAAAAACCTTGAGGAATACAAGAAACAGATTCTCAGGCATCCGGGGGTATTGGCAGTTACCAACACCAACAGTGCTATGGGAGGCAGTTTTGCCAGACAGCCCTATGTACTTGAAGGAATTTCCACAGAAAAGAACTATTCGGCATACAACTTGTTCGTCAGCTATGGCTTTGATTCTACTTACGAAACAAAAATGGTTTCAGGCCGGTTTTTTGAACGCAGCCATCCGCAAGACTCTTCTGCATGCGTTATCAATGAAACGCTTGCCAACATGCTGGGTGTTTCCGATCCTATTGGCAAGTATCTGAAGCAGCTCTCCCCCTATCATAAAAATGGTAAATTCAAAATCATCGGGGTGGTGCGCGATTTCCATTTTGAAACGCTGGAGAATCCGATCAGACCTTTGGTGATGGTTCTGATGCCCGGGAATATGGAAGGTTACCTTTCCGTCAAGCTAACTCCTGACCTGCAGGATTCAACCATTCAATTCATGAACCAGGTGTGGGACAAATTCACTTCTGCCTATCCGTTTGTTTACTATAATCTTGACAAGGACCGACACAGTAAATATGAAGCGGTTAACAAAACAAAAAAGATCTTTCTGTTGCTGTCGGTGGTTGCCCTTCTTCTGGCCGGACTGGGACTATTTGCACTGTTTTCATTCGCATTCAGCAGGAGGCAAAGGGAAATAGGTCTCCAAAAAGCCATGGGTGTCAGTAACGGTTCTCTTTTATTGCAAAGAGCAGGACAGGTAGCAGCTATGGTATTGATTGCCTCAATTTTTGCCTGGGCCGGCTCATATTTACTTGTCGCTGCCTGGTTTAAGGACTTCGCCTATCACATCAACCTGAATGTCTTTTATTTTGTTGCTGCCACCGCAATCGTTATGGCTTTCTCCTTTGCCACGGCATATTATCATGCCTTCCTCTCCACCCGGATCGATCCCGGGAAAGCACTGAAATACGAGTAATCAGAATTGTTCATAAATAGGCTGAATGCAAACGGTCATATCAGCCGGTTCGCCATAATACGGCCATGAGGTGACCACCATGTCTGCTCCCGAAGCAGCATAATCCTGCACGTTCTTCAGGGTAATATTACCAGCAGCTGCAAGCCTTACTGCCGGATTTAGTTTTACAACTTCCTTTTTGAACTTCCGGATGTCGCCGGGCGCAAATTTATCAAGCTGTATGATATCAGCACCTGCCCTGGCAATTTTAAGCGCTGATTCAAAGCTTTCGGCCTCAACTGCAACAGGCTTTCCTCCTGCAAGAGACCTCCTTTCCTTTAGCCGCTTCTCAAGATTCTCTAAGTCTCCCAGAAAACTGCAGTGGTCCCTGAACACCAAAATGGATTCGGAAAGCCCCAGCCTGTGAATACTGGCTCCCCCGGCCTGTACCGCTTTAACTGCAAGTTTTCGCGTTCCCGGTATGGTTTTCCGGGTAGTGCTTACCACAATATCCTTATTCACTTCATGTGCTTTTTCAACCAGCATCCTCGTGCGGGTAGCTATACCCGAAGCATAACGCAGTATGTTTTCCACTGTTCGCGAAATGGCAAATAGCGTTCCCGAAAGACCCTCCCCTTCAAGAAACTTCACATCCTTTTCAAGATGCTCGCCGCTTGGTGTGAACAGCCTGGTTTGAATATTGGTACGCTGAAATACCTTCATCACTTCTTCGGAACCGCAGATCACTGTGGATTCGCGCGTTGTAAAACAGATTTTTGCAGGTTTGTTTTCAAGCCGCAGCAATGAGGTGGTCAGATCAAAATACTGCACATCTTCAGTCAGCAATTGATCAATTTCCTGGTCGGTGAAGTAAATCATAGGGGGTATAGTTAATGTTTATAAATACTTGGCCCAGTAATACTGTCTGGGATCGGCATCCCTGAATCCCAGGCTGTCATATAAATACCGGGCATTCTGATTGTCGGCCCGAACCTCAAGGGTTACTTTGGAGCATCCGAGTTCTCTGGCCTTTTCGATCACCTGCAACAGCATGCTTCTTCCTACGCCATTGTTTCTCCACTTCTCGGTTACAATCACATCATGAACATTGATAAAAGGCTTTACTGTAAAGGTGGCAAAATTGACAAAGCAGTTGATAAGACCAATTAACTCATTGCCGCTTGAAGCCAGGTAAACCAGGCAGGAAGGATGATTCTTCAACCCTTCCACCAGCTTGACTTTTTGTTCTTCGGTATAGGGTTGTCCGCCTCCCATTTTATCGGTTATATATTCATTCATCAGCCGGATCAATGCCTCACAATGGTCGCGGTTTCCAAAATCGCAGGGAATGATATCAAGTTTGAATTTTCTCATGGGTGTAAAATTTGCTCTGCTCTATTCCTGAGATCTAATTAAGGATTCTTCGTCATTGCGAGCGAGGCACGAGCGCGGCAATCTATTGTTAAATGCAGATTGCCTGCCTGCCGGTCAGGCAGGCTTCGTTTCACTCGCAATGACGCTCTTCATTCGAAGGCTTAACCAAACGACATGGATTTGCCTATCGAAAATACTAAAAAATAGCCGAATCAGTTGCCATGACATTTTTTTTAATTATCCTCAAATAAATATCTTTGTGCCTCAAAAAAACATTGATGGACAAGATCCGTAATTTTTGCATCATTGCACATATCGATCATGGTAAAAGCACATTGGCCGACCGGTTGATTCAAATTACCCATACACTGGCGGAAAGGGATTTTCAGGATCAGGTGCTCGACAATATGGATCTTGAAAGGGAAAGGGGCATTACCATAAAAAGTCATGCCATACAAATGGAATATGAATCCGGCGGAAGCAGGTACATTCTTAACCTGATTGACACACCCGGCCATGTGGATTTTTCCTATGAAGTTTCCAGGGCCATTGCAGCATGTGAAGGCGCCTTACTCGTAGTTGACGCCACTCAGGGAATCCAGGCCCAAACCATATCCAATTTATACCAGGCTGTGGATCACGGACTGGAAATCATACCGGTGCTGAACAAAATGGACATGCCCAGCGCCATGCCCGAGGAGGTAAAAGACCAGATCGTTGACCTGATTGGATGCGAACGTGAGGAAATAATTGAAGTGAGCGCAAAAACCGGCCTCGGAGTTGATCTGATCCTCGAGAGAATTATCAAACAAATCCCACCCCCCAAGGGAGACCCCGATGCACCTTTGCAGGCACTGATCTTCGATTCGGTTTTCAACTCGTTCCGCGGAATCTTCGCCTACTTCAAAATAGTGAACGGCACCCTCAGAACCGGGGATCATGTTAAATTCGTGAATCTCGGAAAGGATTACGATGCCGATGAGATAGGCGTACTGAAACTGAAATTTGAGGCCAAAAAGGAATTGGGTGCCGGCAATGTGGGTTATATCATTTCGGGCATCAAATCGGCACGCGATGTGAAGGTAGGTGACACCATTACACATTACGACAGGCCTTGTGATAGTGCTATCGGAGGTTTTGTAGAGGTAAAGCCCATGCTTTTCGCCGGTATTTACCCGATTGACGCGGATGATTATGAGGAATTGCGTGCTTCACTCGAAAAACTCCAGTTGAATGACGCATCGCTGTCCTTTGTCCCCGAATCATCTGCCGCACTGGGATTTGGTTTCCGCTGCGGCTTCCTGGGTTTGTTGCACATGGAGATTGTTCAGGAACGACTCGATCGTGAATTCAACATGGATGTGATCAATACGGTGCCCAACGTATCGTACCGGGTCAGTACCAACAAGGGAGAGGTGATGGACGTACACAATCCGTCGGGATTGCCCGATCCTACCTACATCGATTTTATTGAAGAACCTTATATTGAAGCCGAAATCATTTGCCAGTCCGATTTCGTGGGACCGATCATGAAACTTTGTATCGACAAGCGGGGTACATTGAAAAGCCAGGTATATCTGACTACAAACAGGATTGAGCTGGTTTTTGAAATGCCGCTTGCAGAAATCGTCTTCGACTTTTACGACAAGCTGAAAAGCATTTCCAAAGGATATGCCTCCTTCGACTATCATTACATCGGTTATAAACAGGCTAACCTGGTGCGGCTGGATATTTTGCTCAATGGTGACCTGGTGGACGCTTTGTCATCGCTGATTCACCGCGATAATGCCTATGCTTTCGGCAGGCGGATCTGCGAGAAACTCAGGGAACTGATTCCAAGGCAGCAGTTTGATATTGCCATTCAGGCGGCTATTGGTTCAAAGATCATCGCAAGGGAAACTGTCAAAGCGGTTCGGAAAGATGTTACTGCAAAGTGTTATGGCGGAGATATTTCCAGAAAAAGAAAACTGCTTGAAAAACAAAAGAAGGGAAAGAAACGGATGCGCCAGATTGGTAGTGTTGAAGTTCCACAATCAGCGTTCCTGGCCGTATTACGACTTGATTAATTATTTTACGGCCAGGTTGCAGTTTTCTGCATCCTGCGCAGCTACTGCTTCATCAAAGGAATCATCTTCTGCCATTTCAGGGGCCTGATAACGAACCTCTTCTTCCATAGCCAGGTTCAGATCCTCCAGTCGTTCCCATGCAGCATTGATTTCATAATTGGTGATATCGTCACTTACCTGCGGTGCCTGATACCTTAAGCTTTCTTCAGTTGCTGCAGTTAATGAATCAATTCTGTCAAGTGCTGCTTCTACCTCTTCGGCAGTAACTTTGAGAGTAGGATAACCTGAGGTAGCTGGTTCGGTATTTTCAGGTGCCTCATATTTCAGTGAGTGCTCTATTGCATTGGTCAGCTTTTCAACACGTTCAGCTGCCCTGGCTTCTTCACTCATACCTGCATTCAATGTTCCGGTTGCTGCAAATACAGCTATGGCGGCTGTCATCAGGATGCTGGTATTCCGGTTGGTGTTTACTGTGGTTTTCATGATTGCTGGTTTTAATGTTTGCTCAATGTACAAACAGGAAAACAGGAATCATGCCAAATTGTTCATTTATTTGTTTATCTGATATTTACAGGTTATTCAGGACTTTCTTATCCTGTATTGTTTTGATACAAATGGTGTGCGAAAGCGAACAATCACCTTACGATTATCCAAAAAAAAATCGCGGAAAAAATTGAATTCTTTCCGCGATTTTCTATATAAACAACAGCTTATTTCAATATTTCTTCATCATCATTGAACCACTGCAAAGGGCCTTTGTAATAGCCTGAAATATCTTCGTCGTTACTATCCTTTCCCGTAATGACCAATTCATAGGTATCTCCGGATTTGGTCACTTTAATAGTACCTTCGGGGCAGTACGTCCAATTTCCATCCTGCCATTCAAAAGAATAATCCATGTAATCAAATGAACTTACCGGATAAACTTCCGAAGTGTCGTTGAACACGTAAGTGCCCGGAACCAGAATATCTTCATCAGAAGAAAACATTTCGGAATAAAAGCGAAATCCGTCTCCATTTATATTGCGTTCACCCGCCGATATTTCTGTCATGGTAACGCCTTCTCCGAATAAATGCAAATCCAGATTAAATCCGTCATGCCAACCTCCAATACCATAATTCACCAGAGCTCCGCCGGTAATGGCAATAGTGGTATCGCCAATCTGCAGCGCATTTTCCCTTTTCTTTGAATCATCATCGTCCTTTTTGCATCCTGTGAAAACAACAGCCAGCGTTAGAACAGCTAAAACAGTTGAAAGTGAGAATTTCATTGCAAACAATTTATTATTAAGCCTACTCTGTCGGTTTTTCGGCATCCACCTATAAGGCATACGCCAAAGGCCTCCCGGAAGTTTCATTTTTTTGATATACAGATCGACAATTCTTTCATCTGTTCTTCCGAAATCTCACCCGGGCAGTCAGCCATCACATCGCGGGCAGCATTGTTTTTCGGAAAAGCGATCACGTCGCGTATGGAATCTTCTCCGGCAAAAAGCGATACCAGCCTGTCGAAACCAAAGGCTATGCCGCCATGCGGTGGTGCACCGAATTTAAAGGCGCTCATCAGAAAACCGAACTGGCGTTCTGCTTCCTCATCAGTAAATCCAAGTGCTGTAAACATTCTTTTTTGTAACCCGGCTTCATGGATACGGATGGAACCTCCGCCCACCTCCACGCCATTGATGACGCAGTCATACGCATTGGCCCTGACACGGGCCGGATCACTTTCGAGATACTGAACATCTTCGGGTTTGGGTGCGGTAAACGGGTGGTGCATGGCATAAAACCGTTTGGTTTCTTCATCCCATTCCAGCAGCGGAAAATCAATTACCCACAGGGGCTTGAACACATTCTTATCGCGCAATCCCAGCCGGTTCCCCATTTCCAGCCGCAATTCACTCATGGCTTTCAGTGTGGGATGTTTTTCTCCTGCCAGGATTAGAATTAAATCTCCTGCTGCTGCCCCTGCCGCTGCAGCTATTTCTCTCAGGTCTTCCGGACTGTAGAATTTATCCACTGACGATTTCAGTGTATTATCAGCTCCATAACGAATATATACAAGTCCCTTTGCCCCTACCTGGGGTTTTTTTACAAATTCGGCAAGCTCATCCACCTGCTTGCGGGTATATTCTGCACATCCTTTGGCCACAATGCACCCGACATAAGCAGCAGCATCAAAAACCTGGAATCCCTTCCCTTTCACCTTGTCCGTGATTTCAACGAATTCCATTCCGAACCGGATGTCCGGCTTGTCGTTGCCATATTTTTCCATGGCTTCGGCAAATGTCATCCGGGGAAAAGGCTGGTCAAAAGTAATCCCTTTGACTTCCTTAAAAAGGTGTTTGATCAGTCCTTCAAACATATTCAGAATATCTTCCTGGTGCACAAACGACATTTCACAGTCGATTTGTGTGAATTCGGGTTGCCTGTCGGCGCGCAGGTCTTCATCCCTGAAACATTTTACAATCTGCATGTACCTGTCGTACCCTGCCACCATCAGCAATTGCTTAAAAGTTTGGGGTGATTGCGGAAGTGCGTAAAACTGTCCGGGATTTACCCTGGAAGGCACCACGAAATCGCGGGCACCTTCAGGCGTGCTTTTGATCAGCACTGGCGTTTCCACCTCAACAAACTGCTGACTGTTCAGATAGTGGCGCGACTCAAAGGCCATGTGGTGACGCAACAAGAGGTTATTTTTTACCGGGTTCCGGCGCAAATCGAGGTAACGGTATTTCATCCGCAGCTCATCACCGCCATCTGATTCGTCTTCGATGGTAAACGGAGGCGTATCGGCTGCATTGAGCACACTGACTTTTGAAACCTGAATTTCGATATCGCCGGTGGGCATTTTGGGATTTTTGTTGCTTCGTTCGTTCACTAAGCCTTCAGCCATCAGCACATATTCCCGTCCGAGCTTGCGGGCCTCGTTGCACAAATCTGTATTGGTGTCCATGTTGAACACAAGCTGGGTAATACCATAGCGGTCGCGCAGGTCAATAAACGTCATTCCGCCCAGATCACGTGAACGCTGAATCCATCCGCACAAAGTTACTTGCTTTCCCTGGTCGCTTAACCGCAACTCGCCACAGGTATGTGTTCTGTACATGGTATTAATCCGTTAATATGACTGCGAAAATAGGAATTAAATTACAATATTTGCTTATGGAACTTTACAGCAACGAATATTTCATGCGCGAAGCGCTCAAAGAGGCTCAAAAGGCACTTGAACATGACGAAGTACCTGTTGGTGCTGTTATCGTGTGGAACAACCGGATCATTGCCCGTGCGCATAACCTCACCGAAACGCTCAACGACCCCACTGCCCATGCAGAGATGCAGGCCTTCACAGCAGCCACTAACACCACGGGCGGCAAATACCTGAATGAATGTACCCTGTATGTAACGCTGGAACCCTGTGTGATGTGTGCCGGAGCTTCGTACTGGACGCAACTCGGGAAAATAGTATTTGGCGCCGATGATGAAAAAAGAGGCTACACGCTTGTGAGGGACAAGTTGCTGCATCCAAAGACCGTTGTTCAGGGAGGAGTGCTTAAAACAGAATGCAGCCAGCTGCTGAAAGATTTCTTTGCAAAAAAGAGATCGTGATGCATCTGCTTATTACTAAATAGAGTCTATCAATAAAGTTGGTAAAATGATTAACTAGTCATGTGTCTGTTCAGAGAGTTCCATTTGCAAGGCTTGCGCAGTCCGAAAATGCGGAGTTTACTAGTCGTAAATGAGCAATTTTCGGACAAGCGTAACGCAGCAAATGGGACTTTATGGACAGACATTAAATAAATAAAATGATAACTTTGAGTAATACACTCGTGTTATGATAATAGACATCAAAAAAACAATATTGAAAAAAAACCTCGGAAAGCTGTTCGCACTGCTGTTTCTGGTTTTGGTGATTTGTCTGCTGCTTTTTTTGCCGGTTAACGACCTGTTTAAGGGAATCAAAAACAGCCTGCTGGCCATTTTTTTTGCCATTGCTTATGTGATCTATGCTTTTTACGAGTCGTTCCGGAATTACAATTACATTTATTTCAGCGATGAATCAGATAAAATCATCCTGCGCTATTTTGCCCCAACCTATTTCACTTCCAAGAAGAACTCCATTGAGATTCCGAAAAGGGAATTTGCCGGATATACGCTGAAATCATTTTTCATGAGATACCGTGAGTCAATTATACTGTTAAAACGTTCCGGAAAAGGCCTGGCAAAATATCCACCCGTGTCCATCACTGCATTGAGTCCCGAAGAACGCGATTCACTGCTTTTTACATTGAACCGGATTAAAAAGGAAAATGAGAAATAGAAGCAGTTTTGGATTGTAAGTGGTGAGTTTCGTTTGTTGATCATGTATTGTAGGTTGTTGGTTGAAAGTTAGTTATCAGATGTCAGATATAAGCAAAATTCAGGAAGCTATTCGTTACAAGATCGCTATTGGCCTGATTCCCAAGATCGGTCCCATCCTCACCAAACGGCTCATTGCCTATTGCGGAAGCGTGGAAGGCGTATTTCACGAAAAGAAGGCCCGGCTGTCCAAAATACCCGGCATTGCCGAAAAACTGGCCACGCTGATTGCCAGCCACAAAAACCTGGATAAGGCCGACCAGGAAATTGAGTTTATCGAAAAGCACCGCATAAGGGCATTGTTTTACCTTGACCACGAATACCCGGAGCGCCTGAAACTTTGTGAGGATGCTCCAATAATTATTTATGTCAAGGGAGATGTGGTTCTCAGCAGGCAAAAAGTGATCAGCATTGTGGGAACCCGGAATCCCACCGATTATGGCCGGAGCATGACGCGCAACCTGATTGATCAGATTGCGGCCGGTCACCCCGACGTGCTCATAGTAAGCGGACTGGCTTACGGCATTGACATTTGCGCCCATAAAGCTGCCCTGAAAAACAAAATAGACACCGTTGGTGTGTTGGGACATGGCCTGTCCACCATATATCCTTCGGCACACCGGGAAACCGCAAAACTCATGGTAGAAAAAGGAGCCCTGGTGACTGAATTCAGGCATGATGAAAAACCCGAAGCTCCCAATTTTGTAAAGCGGAACCGCATCATTGCCGGACTGGCCGATGCCACCATTGTGGTGGAATCGGGCGAACAGGGCGGAGCACTTATAACTGCCGACATCGCCAATTCATACAACCGCGATGTATTTGCTTTTCCAGGTCGGGTTGATGATCGATATTCCATTGGCTGCAACCGGCTGATCAAAACCAACCGGGCTGCCATGATAGAAACACTTGAAGACCTTGAGTACCTGATGGGATGGCAACGGACTGATAAGAATAAAGGAAATATCCAGCAGGAACTTTTTACAGAGTTAACAGATGAGGAAAAAATACTTACCGAAATCATCCGCGGTGAGTCTGCAGCAATTGACCAGATCGCCATTCGGGGAAACATGCCGGTAAGCAAAGCGTCGGGAATACTCCTGAACCTGGAATTTAAAGGCATTGTGAAATGCCTGCCGGGCAAGGTGTATCAGTTGACATGATAAGAATAAGTCATGAGGAACTGATTTTTATCCTAATATTGTACCTGGATTTAGGCTAATTTTCAAACCAGTCTGATCCGGCGGGCAGGTTTTCAAATTATCAAATTCTCAAATTCTCAAATTATCAAATTCTCAAATTATCCCATGTCTTCCTTCATCGATACCCATGCCCATCTGTACCTGCACGAATTTGACAACGATCGGGATCAGGTAGTTGAGTCAGCCCTGCAGCAGGGAGTGAGAAAAATACTGCTGCCCAATATCGACAGCAACAGCATCAGTTCGATGAATAACCTGGCCACTGCTTTCCCCGGTATCTGTTACGCCATGATGGGCTTGCATCCCACTTCAGTTAAAGAAGATTATCTGGATGAGATTCTAATAGTTGAAAAAGAACTGATGAAGGGAACTTATGCGGGAGTTGGGGAAATCGGCATTGATTTGTACTGGGACAAAACTTTTGTTCATGAGCAGCGTATCGCCTTCGCCACCCAGCTCGATTTGTCACTTCGGCATCACCTTCCGGTGGTCATACATGCCCGCGAATCGTTCAGCGAAATTCTGGATATTCTTGACGGATATAAAAGCAAGGGACTTAATGGCATCTTCCATGCCTTTACCGGAGATGTTGAAATTGCCAAAAAGGTGACAGGCATGGGATTCAAACTGGGCATCGGGGGCATACTCACCTATAAAAAATCCACCTTGCCAGAAGTGGTTCGTGAAACCGATTTGCACAGCCTGGTGCTGGAGACCGATTCACCCTATCTGACGCCGGCACCATACAGGGGAAAACGAAATGAGAGTGCGTACATTCCACTTATTGCCGAAGCCATCGGACAAATAAAAAACCTATCTTTGGATGAAGTGGCAGCTGTAACTACAGAAAACGTACTGAATCTTTTTTCACTGGATCATGGTTGAAAACAAGAAAACTTCCATTCTGGTCATTTATACCGGTGGCACCATCGGCATGGTGCAGGATCAGGAAACAGGGGCATTGAAACCTTTCCGGTTCGACAACATCCTGCAGGAAGTTCCCGAACTGAAAAAGTTTGGTTTCAATCTGAGTTCCTATGCTTTCGATCCCCCGCTGGATTCATCAAATATTAACCCGGCAGCATGGATACGTATTGCTGAGATTATTGAGCAGAACTACAGCAATTTCAACGGTTTTATTGTGCTGCATGGCACCGATACCATGGCTTACTCCGCCTCAGCACTGAGTTTCATGCTCGAGAATCTGGCCAAGCCGGTTATATTCACCGGTTCACAATTGCCCATTGGTTCCTTAAGGACCGATGCCAAGGAAAACCTGATCTCGTCGCTGGAAATAGCTGCGGCCATGAAAGGTGGCGAGCCGGTAGTACCGGAAGTGGGCATCTTCTTTGAAAACAAACTTTACCGGGGCAACCGCACCACCAAGAATAATACAGAGGATTTCAATGCCTTTGTATCAGGCAATTACCCGGCACTTGCCGAAAGCGGCGTACACATCCGGTATAATTACAGTGCCATCAGGTATGATAACAAAAAACAGCCCCTGATTGTGCACAAAGAGCTCAACAGCAACCTGATCATCCTCAAACTATTCCCCGGCATCAGCCGGCATATGGTGGAATCGGTATTTCAGTTACAGGGATTGCGGGCAGTGATCATGGAAACTTTTGGCGCCGGCAATGCACCTGACCAGGATTGGTTTATCACCTGTGTAAAAGAAGCGCTGGGCCGAGGCATCCTAATCATGAACGTAACACAGTGCAATACCGGCAGTGTGGAGATGGGTTTATACGATACCAGCAGGCTGCTTGCCGGGGCAGGTGTAATCGGAGGCCGGGATATTACAACCGAAGCTGCGGTTACCAAACTGATGTACCTTACTGCGGTGAGCCATGATAACAACTGGATATCCAAGCACCTTGCCCTGTCGTTGAGGGGAGAAATGACGGACTGAGGTTTTTTTATTGATTTTTTTACTATTTTTACGCGCCTTTTCAGACCAGAATATTCCGGTTTATTGGGCAATCAGGAGAGATGGCCGAGTGGTCGAAGGCGCACGCCTGGAAAGTGTGTAATCGCCAAAAGCGGTTCATGGGTTCGAATCCCATTCTCTCCGCAACAGAAAAACAATCCCATTCCGCCCTTGGCGGAATGGGATTTTAAATTTTACAGAGACTCAAGCCCCGCTTGAAGTCCCTGTAAAATTTAAAAGCCCAAACCAGTGCAAAGCACTGATGGGATTGTTTTTCTGTTGCAGGGATCTCCCCCGCAGGGATCACGAAGTAATCCCGACGTAGTTGCAAACTACGCCGAGCATTTTCTTCTAAATATCAATTCTGAACGAGACTACATTTTAACGCGGCGTAGTTACGAAAACCACGCCGAGCGAAGGGGGATCACGCCAGTAATCCCCTCCCTTATTAGTAATCCGCATTTAACCCGGCCAAGCGCGCAACCTTTTCTCTTCAAAATCTATCCTAAAAGCAAATTCATATAATTTCATGATTAAGCTTCCAATAGGTTCCGTTATTAGAAAGGGTAAATCCCATCTTACTATTGATGAGTTCCTGATCGCTTTGAGAACTTCCTCTAAGGTCGGCTTGAATTTAGGATGTGGAGTAAAGAAGATTGAACATGTAATCAATTGTGACTTGTATGCTGAACAGGCAGACCTGAAAATCAGCGCTTTGGAATTATCCGGCTTTGAAGATGCAACAATTGATTATATTGAAACACATCATATGATTGAGCATTTATCCCGTGAGGAAGCTTGCACGGCGCTCAGGGAATGGCACAGAAAGCTCTGTGAAGGAGGTTGTCTCGTAATCACTTGTCCTGATTTCAAGAGAGTTGTTTTCAAATGGTTCAAATACTGGCTCATTTCTCCGGTTTTCAACAACCGGGCAAGAAGAGATTACATCATGAAAATGTTATACGGCAATCAGGAAAACGAAGGACAGTTCCATAAATATGGATATGATGAACAAAGTCTCTGCAGTATATTAAGAAACCACGGCTATGATGTTGTTTTCTCCTATTCCGGTTATCCAAAGCAAACAACACCGTCAATGATTATAATAGCCAGGAAGAGAACACCGGATTCAGCTGGTTCTGTATGACACGAAAACCTTACAAATCCTCATTATCGGCATCTCTGAATGATGGTCGTAGTTGCAAACTACGCCCAGCGCAATAAACTGAATATCCATTCGGATTGCTGAGGTTGTCTCAAAAGGCGGTTGAGTAGAAACGTCATTGCGAACGAAGTGAAGCAATCTATTGCATATGCACAGATTGCTTCGGTCGTGCCTCCCTCGCAATGACGAATTGCAAGCCTTTTGAGACAACCTCATTTCTTAAAATCATTTCGGCAGCTTAACCAAAAAAGCCCCTCCAAAAGCGGAAGGGCTGGAAATATGCTTGAGATAGTGATAGGGTTCTAATTCACCGCACTCTTAAAAAGTACCGGTTTGATCAACTGATTTTCCACCAGCCGGGGTTCTTCAATACCTGTAAGCTTGCGGATCACCTCTTCCTTAACCGCCTCAAAAGCAGCCATTTTATCAGGACGCACCGGGTCAACCGGGGGCGATTCCATTTTGAGAGGATCAATGGGTGAGCCGTTCATGGTAACCCGGAAATCGAGGTGAGGTCCTGTGGATAATCCCGAGCTACCTACGTAACCCAATAGTTCCCCTTGTCTGACGTATCTGCCCACTGCGATATCCTTACCAAAACCGCTGAGGTGCATATAAGTGGTTGTATAAACACTGTTATGCCTTACTTTAACAATACGACCTGCCCCTTTCTGATAATCCTTCATGATCACCCGGCCATCGCCAATGGCATATACCGGTGTTCCCACGGGTGCAGCGTAATCCACGCCGTAATGAGGCCTTCTGATCTTGAGGATCGGATGCAGCCTGCTGCCCGAAAACCGGGAGCTGATTCGCGAAAAGCGCAGCGGCGCTTTCAGGAAGGCTCTTTTCAGGCTTTTTCCTTCGGCATCGTAATAGGTCTCCACGCTGTCCTGCGCAAATGGAACTGCAAGCAGATCCTTACCCACATGGTTGAAATTGGCGGCGTGAATTTTCCCCAAACCCACAGAAACCGAGTCAACGTACATTTCATCATATACCACGGTAAAATGATCACCCGGTTGCAATCCGAAGAAATCCACGGTCCATGCATACATTTCAGAAAGCTGCAGAGCCACCAGCGGATTGATATTATTCTTGGTGATGGCATCCCAAAGTGAGGTTGTAATTTCCCCGCTGACCTTTTTCTGTTTGGTGATCACTTCTTTTTGTTCAAGTGAAATCCGGACACTGTCGGTAAAATCGAAAACCACATAGTCCATGGGCGAATGCTCATAAACAAAATACTGCAGCCTGTTCATTGTGTCATTGGAAACAAAGGCGGTGTAATTATTGCCCTGGCGGATTTTCCGAAGATCAAACACCCGGTCGGCATACATCAGCAACTGCGTGAAAGCACGTTCGGGCAGCACATATTTGTGTAAAATTTGCCCCAGGTTCTGGTCTCTTCCGATTTTATTGTTTTCTACAATAAAGGAATCAACGGCAATACCATACAACCGGGTCACCGGCTTTTCAACAGATGGTGATTGCGTTATTTCATCCTGCGGAACCCCTTGGTTGAAACGGGGTAACATGAGCCAGTATGCCGCTGCGGCCAGTAATAATACAGGACCGGCTACAAGGGCAATTTTTACAAACTTTTTCATACACTAAGCAACTACTACGTTAATTATTTTACCGGGGACGAAGATGATCTTTTTGATCTGCTTTCCTTCAATCCACTTGGTTGACTGGGGATCCTCCCTGACTGCCTTTTCAACTTCTGCAGCCTGCATGGACAGCGGCAGCATGAGTTTGAAGCGAAGCTTGCCATTGAAGGATACCGGATAATCAAACGTATCTTCTTGTAAATAAGTTTCATTTGCGACAGGAAAATCCTGCTGGCTGATGCTGGGCTTGTTTTCGTAAAACGCCCAAAGTTCTTCGGCCAGGTGCGGAGCAAAGGGGGCAAGCACGCATATAAAAGCTTCCGCCGTTTGTTTGGTCACCTTGCCTTTTTTAATGCACAGGTTGGTGAAGATCATCATCTGCGAAATGGCCGTGTTGAACTTGAGGGATTCAATATCCTGGCTGACCTTTTTAATGGTCTGGTGCAGGCCTTTCAGAATTTCCATATCATCTTCAGCGGCATTTACATTTTCTGCTTCGCCAAAAAACCGGGTTACCCGGCCCAGGAAACCAAATACCCCTTTCACACCGGTGTCGGTCCACGGTTTGATCACATCCAGCGGGCCCATGAACATTTCATACAGGCGCAGGGAATCAGCGCCATATAGTTTCACCACATCGTCAGGATTCACCACATTCTTAAGCGACTTTGACATTTTGGCAACAATCTGCCGCAGTTCCTCACCTGTTTCGCGGTGGAAATATTTCCCTTCGCGGTCTTCAACCAGGTCAGCAGGTACTTTGGCGCCGGTGGCTGTTTCATAGGCAAAGGCCAGGATCATTCCCTGGTTGTAAAGTTTCTGAAAAGGCTCATCGGTAGATACGATACCCAGGTCGAACAATACCTTGTGCCAGAAACGGCTGTAAAGCAGATGCAGCACGGCATGCTCGGTTCCGCCGATATATAGATCAACCGGCATCCAGTAATTTTCTTTTTCCTTCGAGAAGGGTTCTTTGTCGTTCAGCGGATCAATGAAACGCAGGTAGTACCAGCACGAACCGGCCCACTGGGGCATGGTGTTGGTTTCGCGCCGGCCGCGCCTGCCGTTTTTGGTAACCACCAGCCACTCTCCGGCATTCGCCAGGGGAGATTCGCCATCCGCACCGGGTTGGTATTTGCTCAATTCCGGAAGAGTAACCGGTAGTTCGCTGTCTGAAAGCACATCAATTTCGCCATCTTCCCAATGGATCACAGGAAAGGGCTCGCCCCAGTATCGCTGACGGCTGAAAAGCCAGTCGCGCAGCTTATAATTGGTGGTAGCTTTACCGATATGTCTTTCCTGAAGCCAGGTAATGACCTTCTGAATTCCTTTTTCCTTGTTCAGTCCGTTTATTGACAACCCTGTTGCGTCGGATGCCGAATTGATATAAATACCATCTTCAGTCCAGCATGCCTTGCCTTTCAGCACCTGTTCACGCAGCTGTTCATCCGCATCCTTGGGATCCATGATGCAATCGATGGGCAGATTGAATTTTTCAGCAAATTCGAAGTCGCGCGTATCATGTGCCGGAACGGCCATAATGGCACCTGTGCCATAGCCAATCAATACGTAATCGGCAACCCAGATGGGAATTTTTTTATTGTTCACCGGGTTGATGGCATAACGGCCGGTAAAAACACCGGTCTTATCCTTGGCCAGGTCGGTGCGATCGAGGTCCGATTTAAGTGAGGCAGCCTGAATATAATCAGACACCTTATTTTTGCATTCGTGTGTAACTATCTCCCCAACCATATCGTGCTCCGGGGCAATCACCATGTAGGTGGCGCCAAAAAGCGTATCGGGGCGGGTGGTATAAACCCTGAGACTGCGGCCGAGGCCTTCCACTTCAAAGTCAACCTCAGCGCCGGTCGATTTTCCAATCCAGTTGCGCTGCATGTCCTTCACGCCTTCGGGCCAGTCAACGCCATCCAATCCTTTCAACAGCCGTTCGGCATATAAGGGAATGCGCAGCATCCATTGCTTCAGGTTCTTGCGCACGACCTGGTTGCCGCATTTTTCGTGTGATCCGTCGGTAAGTACTTCTTCATTGGCACATACAATGCGGCAGTGATCACACCACCAAACCTGTGCATTGTCATAGTAAGCCAGCCTTTTGCTGTCTTTGTATTCCCTGACGGTCTTTTCACCATTGGCTGAAACTTCAGATGGGATGGGCAGTTCGCTGATGGGCCTTCCTTTTTGGGCAACCTCGTCAAACCACGTGTTGTAAAGCCGGATAAAAATCCACTGTGTCCATTTGAAATAGGCGGCGTCGGAAGTGCTTATTTCACGGTCCCAGTCGTACCCAAGGCCCAGCGATTTGATTTGGCGTCTGAAGGTATCACAGTTTTTTTGCGTGGTGATCCGCGGATGTGTGCCGGTTTGAATGGCATATTGCTCGGCAGGCAGGCCAAATGAATCCCACCCCATGGGGTGCAGCACATTGAAACCTTTCATCCGCTTGTAGCGGCTCATGATGTCGGTTGCCGTATAACCTTCGGGGTGTCCCACATGCAAACCACTGCCCGAGGGATAAGGGAACATATCGAGGATGTAATACTTCTTTTTGCTGTAGTCTTCTACTGTCTTAAAGGTCTTGTTTTCTTCCCAGTATTGCTGCCACTTCTTTTCGATATCGCTGAAATTGTATTCCATTATTTTGATGTGAATGAATGATAACCGGCAAATGTAAAAAATAATTACTTATCACCCGAGTGCATATGATGTTAATAAAAGTTGACCGGAAATATTTAGCTTTATACCGAACTTTCAGGAATCAACATGACACCACAGGAACACTACAAGACAAGAGTTGAAGAATTCAGTCTGCAGGCAGATCGCCTGCAAAAAAAAGAAAACAGGTTGTCTCTCGCCCGGTTGATTGTCTTTATTGCAAGTATCGGATTGTTTTTTGGGTTTTATTCAATGAACCATTTGCTCGCCATTGCACTGTTTATCATTGGGTTGGTTGCTTTTGGCCGGTTGGTTCTATTCTACAACAAAACTGAAAAATCAAGGATTTATGCCCGCCATCTGGAAACCATCAATTCCCTGGAAAGATCATGCCTGAAAGGAAATTATTCTGAACACCCCAACGGATCGGAATATATTGACCGCGAACATCCGAATTCCTATGATCTGGATCTGTTCGGGCATGCTTCGTTGTTTCAGTACCTCAACCGCACCACAAGCAAACCTGCGGCCGACAAGCTTTCTGAATGGCTCCGGCTTCCGGCAGAGATTGATGAAATCCCCAGGAGGCAGGCTGCCATCATAGAACTCAAACCGCAAATCGACTGGCGTCAGCGAATGATCACCCTGGGGTATCTGAATAAGAAAGCCGGCAGCGATCCGCAAAGTCTTTTAAAATGGGTAAAAAGTTCCGGTTTCTTTCCGAAAAGAACCCGTTTAAAAATTGCAGTTATTAGTTTAAGTGCCTTTGTTATTGTGCTGACCGTATTCACCATACTGTTCAGCCTGCCTGCGGGAGTGCTGATTCCAGCTTTTGCCATTAACTTTTTCTTCTATTTCACCCAAGGGCAAAAGATCAGTAGGTTACATGAACAGGTGGGCCGATCGTCAGAGCTGCTACAGACTTATGCAGCCACCATCAAACTGATTGAAGATGAAACCTTTGATGCGAATAAACTGAAAGAACTGCAACAGGTTTTTATAAGCAACACTCCTGTTTCCTTGCAGATCAACAGGTTGTCAAAAATGGTAAGCCGGCTCGACACCCGGCTTAATGTGATGGTTGCCATACCTTTGAACCTCTTCCTCTTTTGGGATATTCATTGCTGCCTGGCACTTGAAAAGTGGAAAAGAAGTCATGAAGGACAACTGGAGCAATGGTTTTCGGCCATGGCCGAATTTGAGGTATTGTCGTGTTTTGCCAATATGGCCTTCAACAATCCGGAATGGCCGATGCCCAAGGTAACTCAGGACTATTTTGCATTGGAATCAAAGGATATGGGTCATCCTTTAATTCCTGAAGAACGCAGGGTGTGCAACTCCATTGCCATCAGTTCAGGTGGAAAAACAGTGCTGGTAACCGGTTCCAACATGTCGGGCAAAAGCACCTTTTTGCGTACCTGCGGGGTGAATATCGTGCTGGCCCTGGCCGGTGCCCCGGTATGTGCTGCCGCATTCACCGTTTCGCATGTGCAGGTTTTCTCAAGCATGCGGATATCCGATTCGCTCGAAGACAATACCTCCTCGTTTTATGCCGAGTTGAAACGGCTGGCTGCCATAATTAAGGAAGCAGAACACAACCCAAGGCTTTTTCTGCTGCTTGATGAAATATTGCGGGGCACCAACTCCAACGACCGGTACATTGGGTCAGTGGCTTTGATCAGGCAACTGATCGGTTATGAAACGGTATCGGTGGTGGCCACGCACGATCTGAAACTGGCCGATCTGGCAGCTGAGCTGCCTGAAAAGATCGACAATTATCATTTCGATGTAAAAATTGACGGGGAGGAGTTGTATTTCGACTACAAGCTCAACCCCGGCATTTGCACCAGCATGAATGCCTCGATTCTGATGAAAAAGATGGGGATAAAAATAGAGACAAGGGACGAGAATTAAGATCGAAGATCTAAGATCGAAGAGCCAAGAGCCAAGATCTAAGATCTAAGATTCAAGAGCCAAGAGCCAAGATTGAAAATAGCAGCATTTGTTACCGCTGTCGCTACCGTTCATTCCTCATTCCAATCCTGGATCCTGGTTCATTAGCTGCTACTCGTCGCAAAGTGTAGCCAGATCTTCCTCAGCCTCATCAATTTGGGCCTGCACTTCAGCTTTATCTTGAGCGGAATATGCCGAACATTCGAGAAAGGGTTCAAGGGCGTCAATATAGTCCTGGAAAGCATTTTTATATGCAATACAGGTTTCATGAGTTGGATTGTTGGTGTAATTAGTTGAAGCAGTACTTAATGCACTTAGCTCATCTAATACTGTTGTAGCCCAGGCTGATGAACAGATAGCCGGATCATTGTCAGAATCCTTTTTGCATGACACAAATGCAAGCACTGTCATCACACTAAAAATCATTAAAGTTCTCATCATGGTGTAGGTTATAAATTCAACAATATATCAAATGAATTCGATCTGTTTACGTTAATATGTGAAGAAAGATTCAGCCATATAGTATTTAAGCATGATTGCTGATAAGAATTTAATTCCGGCATCACAAAGATTAATTACTATATAAGCTGGATGATAAATAGTTTCGATTCATGATGACAATTGAAGAACAGGAAAATATTCTCGTACAAAACTGAATTGCGATCACAAATACGAAATAATTTTGGTCTCTCTTCATTTTTGCCTATTTTTGCATGCCTGAATTTTAAAGAATGTCAGGCAATTTTCTCAAAAGCACACCGCTCAATAAACATTACCGGCCCCGTAGTTCAGCTGAATAGAACGTCAGATTCCGGTTCTGAAAGTCGGGGGTTTGAATCCCTCCGGGGTCACAAGATAAATGCTGCCTCCGCATTTTTGCGGAGGCATTTTTTATTTGGAGCCGCCATGAAAGCACTTCCCGTGCTTTCATGGACGGAAACAAATAAAAAATAAAGGGCCGCTCCGCGGCCCGCAGCATTTATCTTGTAGGACCCTCTCTTCGCGGATCACGAGCGAAGCGAGTAATCCCAAAAACAAGCTCCCGCTAAGTGAAGTTTATAACTTCGCTTTTATATACTATAGATTGCAATTACAAATAACGCAGATTTTTCTTCGCGATTACGAAATTGATTTGTTGTTTATGCCGTTTAGGTATTTCAGTGGTAGTCAGAGACTACATTTTAACTACGACGGAGTTGCAAACTCCGCCGAGCAGAGCGGCCCGCAGCATTTATCTTGTAAGACCCTCTCTCTGCGGATCACGAGCGATAGCGAGTAATCCCCAGAACAGGCATGTGGGTGCGAATACTCCCGGAGGCCTGCCTGCCGGCCAGGCAGGGGTCACATTCCGAAAAAATAAAACAGACCTTCAATATTCTTAAATCGGTATTCCTTGTTCGGTGTTGGTTCTTATAACACCGAGCGTTTTTGATTTATGGCATTCATAAGATTCTGCCATGATGAAACAAAAGCATCAGCACCCTCTTTCTGCAATTGATCAGCCAGATTTAAATAATTTACCAATTGTAATTCAAATCGACCAATGATCTGATCCGCAGAATCGGTCTCACCGGTCAAAATCTTACCAATTTCTCCATGATCGGCAAAAGCTACCAGTGTATTTTCGGGCATGGTGTTTACCGTATATGGTGCAACCAGATTTTTTACATAGAGAATATCTGATTCCTTCGGATCCTTTGTCCCCGTACTTGCCCATAGCAGACGCTGAGGATGAACTCCAAAGTTCATTACCATTTTAATCCTTTGTGAATTTAAGAAATCGCTGTACGCTTTATATGTTCTTTTCATTATCGCTATTCCCAGCTTATTCTGAATATCCGCAGGGGCAACTTTGGCAACAGCCTTATCCCACCTGCTTACAAAAACAGATGCCACGGATCTGACATCAGGATTCAACCCATTAATTATCCTGGTTTCTATTCCGCGCACATAGGCTTCAGCTGCATTAATATATTGTTCTGCAGAAAACAGAAGGGTTACATTAACCGGAATTCCCTCAGCAATTGCCTTTTCAATGGCAGGAATGCCCTGAGGAGTCCCGGGAATTTTTATGAATACATTCGGGCGATCTACTTTACGGTGAATTTCCATTGCTGCGTTGATCGTTTTTTCTGTATCATAAGCCAGCAGAGGAGAAACTTCAATAGAAACAAAACCATCGACGCCATTGGTAATATTATAAACCGGAAGAAACAGATCTGCTGCGCGCCGGATGTCTTCAATTGCCAGAATGAAAAAGAGATCCTCATCGGACAAACCCTTATCATTGATCTTTTGAATGGCTTTATCGTAATAGTCGGTTTTGGCAATAGCAGCCTCAAAAATGGAAGGGTTTGATGTAAGGCCGGTTACAGAAAAATCAGAAATATATTTGGCCAACAGGCCATCATCAAGCATTTTTCGGGTGATATTATCAAGCCATATGCTCACACCCTGGTTGCGGAGTTTTACGGTATACTGGTTCATTTGCACAGAGTTTTATAAGGTTAACACTTAAGATCTCATTGCAGTTCCAATACGAAAAAATATTTAATTCATCCTGTTCCTGAGCTCCGTTATTTTCTCATCGGTAATATAATCGTCATATTCCATCTCCTTGTCAATCATTCCTTTTGGTGTAATTTAGATGATGCGGTTGCAAACCGTTTGAATGAACTCATGATCGTGAGATGACATAAAGATAACACCTTTAAATTTGATCAGTGTATTGTTGAAGGCTTAAATTGATTCAAGATCCAGATGATTGGTAGGTGTATCGAGAATCATGACACTGGCGTTGCGGATCATCATTCGGGCAATCATACAGCGGACTCTTTCACCTCCCGGTAAGTGAAGTTTATAACTTCGCTTTTATATACTATAGACTGCGATTACAAATAACACAGATTTATCTTCGCGATTACGGAATTGATTTTTTGTTTATGCCGTTTAGGTATTTCAGTGGTAGTCAGAGACTGCATTTTAACTACGTCGGAGTTGCAAACTCCGCCGAGCGAAGCTGCCCGCAGCATTTATCTTGTAAGGCCCTCTCTCTGCGGATCACGAGCGATAGCGAGTAATCCCATAACTTTGGCTGCTTTTTTAGTGACCCCGGAAGCCTGCCGGTAGGCAGGGATCATGAGCAGGTTGTGGTGTTGGCCTGTGGTTGCGAATAATCTCGCAGGCCTTCCTTGCCATATTTACGATTTCGACTAATTACCCAATGCTATTGTTCTTGACCACGATGGTTCCTGAACATCGTTTTCATAAACATAAATAACTGTATGGGTTGATTCATAGGTTGTATCACATTCCATACTTAAGGAGTCGCATACAACTGAATAACCGCTATTATGCAGCATAATTTCATAATCAATTTCACCGGTTCGCGTGGAAGTGAAAATCCTTGAAGATTCTGATGCGTTCCAGTTACCATAACTCCAACCCGTATTTTCCTGGAATGCAGGAAAGGCCCAATTAGACCCGACAATTTTTACCTTAAGACTGGTACCAGCAGGTAAAACAGCCTTCATGGAATAACTTCCCGGTGAGGATGGTGTACTTAATGCGTCCAGAATATTAACTCCGTGCGCTCCGCTTTGAGGATATGTTATAAATCCCGTGTATTCAAAATCAGTATTAGCAATAAAATCCTCAACATAAGTTTCAAAATCAGGAATGGTTACGGTCATTCCCAAAGTTTCATATCGATTTTCAAGGTTTATCCTTATTGCTTCCAAATCAATATTTTTCGCATTGTTGATGAGCCTGGTTCCCAGCGTATGACTATTCAATAGTCCATCCTCGCGGATGTCTGTACTAATATTTGCAAGCAGTTCAGAAAGTTCGGAAACAGAGAGATGTCCCTGCAGAATGACGGACACAGCTAACAGGATTGCATTGTCATCTCCTTCTTTGGAGATATCAAGCAGTTCGGACTCAGTCATTTCCGATTTGACAATCTCGAAAATTTCCAATATTTCTTTTTGAGCCTGTTTCTTGGCTTCGTCAAAAGCTTTCCCCTCATGAATTAGAAACATCACACGGCTTTTTTCCAGATGAGACAGGACATTAACATTCAGATCCGATTTGTCCGTTAAATCGGAAAGGGCAAAAAGAGTTAACTGTGAAGAAGAATTGACATTACCCACCTCGTCATAATAATAGCCATCTGCCTTTAGTTCCACATAGGCAGATGCAAGTTCGATATTATAAACTTCAAAATTGCCTTTATTGTCCAGGATTTGAGCATTAAATACTCTTCCTGTTGGACTAAAATCATCGGCCAGCTCTGAAATTGTTATAGCCGTTCCATTTAGATATGGCCCTTTTTGAACAAAGCCACTAACTTTTTCACATTTAAGAGAAAAATCATCATTCTTTTCGGATTCACAGGCAATCATAAGCATTGCCAATAGGATACAGGCATAATATTTCATTGGAAGGGGTTTATTAATTTAGTATTAGGGCTAACATACTGATGTAAATATACGATATGATTTACCAAATGTTATCTTTTCCCAATGAGAATTTTCTTTCAACAAATATTATAACAATCTAAAAGACTGCCTCTTTATCAGGAGTTACTGAAAGAAAATTGTAATTCTATCGCATATAATGGCCAATTGGTTCGGCTTATTTCTTGTGACTATGCCTTAATATTACTAGTTTTAATGCTGTGATTTGGAATAAGCTTGATTAAGAAAACGCGTTCATCTGGGGATGTAGAAGCTTTGTTCTTTAAACGGCTAATGAACCGGGCCAAGAAAACAATATTGAGCTTGTTGATTTGTAGATTGCAAACAAGGCACAAATGAATACAAGTATTAAATGAATTCAACTGGATGCGATTTGGCTGTTTTCTGATCAGGTTTGATTAATATTGAAATACTTTTATAAGGCATTTTAATCATAACTCATAGGTTAGCCCTTGTGATAAAAACCAATTGTTAATTAGTTTACTTTTAAAATAAAAAGAATGAAGAAATTGATTGTTTCTGTTTTGTGTTTGTTGACAGGTTTATTGCCGATAAAAGCGCAACAGGTTATTCCGCTTTATGAGGGCGAAATTCCGGGAAATACTAAAGAAGTACAAGACCAGGAAAAGGTGACTTACTCACCTTCAGGTGAAATAATGGCCATTAGCAACGTTACCATTCCTTCGGTTACCATTTATCTTCCCGATCCTGAAATTGCTACCGGCACGGCCGTTGTGTTATGTCCCGGGGGTGGAATGCGTATGCTGGGTTGGGGCAATGACGTGATAAAGATGGCAAAATTCCTTAATGACAAGGGGATTGCTGCAATTGGCCTGAAATACAGGCTTTATTCCAGCGGTATGCAAACACTCCCTCAAAGAAATAATCCCCCGGCCCGGGGTGGTATGGCATTTAGCTATTCTGTAACAGAATTTGATAAATATGTAAAAGCCAATGCGAATCCAGCCCCTGGAAAGGAAACTACTGAAGGGGTTTACAAAGCTGCTGATGATGCGCTTGAAGCAATACGTATCATCAGAAAACATGCAAAAGAATGGAATATCAACCCTGAAAAAATAGGTTTCCTGGGTTTCTCAGCCGGAGGTGGTGTTGCAATAGCTGCCGTTGTTAGAAGCCAGGATAAAGAATCCATGCCAAATTTCCTGGCAACAGCTTACGGACCTTCACTTATCGATGTAATTGTACCCGCTAATGCGCCCGGTTTATTTATATGCACAAATGCAGATCATACCAATGTTGCTGCCGGATGCCTTGCCTTGTTCCTCGAATGGAAGAAAGCGGGCATCCCCGCTGAACTCCACATATATGGCAATGGGAAAGGAGGATTTGGAATTGACAAACAGGGCCAGGACAGTGACACATGGAGTGAATCTTTCATTACCTGGCTTGCATCACAAGGATTTTAAAACATAAAAGGCTGGTAGTTACTGACACTCGCCCTGCCTTGAAAGGGAAAGTAGTCAGTGTTACATTACCCGTTATAATCTGTCAGGACCCCAATATGATGGGCGATTTCATGATCACAATAAATTCACTTATTTGGCTTTTTAAAGATCCGGCAAGTAAAACCTTAATAAATTAGACGGGAAATATTGCCGGAATAAAAAACAATTTCTATTTTTCAGCATGAAAAACAATTGAGTCCCAAATTTCAAGAAATCAATATTGAAAAAAATCAGCATTTCACTGCCATTCACCAAAAATGTTTGCATAATGAAAACAAATCTTAAAATTCGCACCTTATTTATTTGTCTGGCATACATACAAATTGTACATGCACAAGAAGTGGTTCCTGTTCAAAATGGTTCTCTCTACTCTTTAACTTTTGCCGGTCAGAGATTCGAAGTAAATGCCGAAAAAGGAGCCAGGGTTACCACTTTCTCCATTGGAGATTCCAATATAATCAAGCAAAT
>CAZLLD010000005.1:0-83806 GCA_964560225.1 uncultured Bacteroidales bacterium | reverse complement strand
GGCAACCGGTATGATGCTTTTCACACCGTTCATAAAAGCAGTAACTATAGCTGATGTGGCCCTGAGGATATCCACAATCACCACAATCGCTTCATCATTTCGGAATTCTGGATATATTGCCGGTGAGAAACATACTTCAACTTTTCTTTTACCCTCGGTCATGCGCTACTGAAATAATGATAAATATCATGACAAATAAAGTATAAATTATGCCGCTAAAAAAGGGATGGGGCGTTTTTTTTTGAAAAAGAATTATGACAATGTTTAAATGTGCTGATGTGCTAATGTACCAGTAGGCATGGAATTTCAGTTACGCAGGCAGGCAAAACGACTTACAAGACGTATAGGACCTATAAGACAAAAAAATACCGAACCTGCCTACCTACAGGCAGGCAAGGAACCTGCCTATCGGCCAGGCAGGCACCCAATAATGAATAATGAAGAATATGCGGCTCCTGCTCCTACTGCCACTGCTCCTGCTGCTGCTACTGCTGCTGCTGCTCTTCTTCCTGAACCTCCCTCATTCTCCTCAGGAAAGTATTTTTTTTCACATCGGTTGATACCATATAAATAAACGACTCCCCGCCGGAAACTTTTTGTCTCCTTTCGTTGGGTTTCAGCTTGATCATCCGTTCGAGGAATTCGCCATTTGAGGAATGTATTTGCAGCACACCGCGTGTGTAACCAAAGTAATACCAGGTGCGACGGTCAGCCTGAAGATAAAAGTCGAGCACATCGCCGCTTCGTTTTATTTGCAGTTCAAGAAAACCATCCACACGCTTGTTGATTTGCGTGTTGTTGATGCTTCCGATGCCGATTTTACCAACCGATATCCATGAATTGGATTCGTCATTCCATTTCAATTTGAGTTCGTTGAACAGGATGGTATGCTTGAGTTCAGCTGGCATTTCTTTCAGCGTTCCAAAAAGGCTGAGTTCGGTTTTCATCGCTTCGTAGCGAGTTTTTCCGATCAGGTCAACAATGCCTTTGGTATATACGGGCTGGTTCAGATCAACAGCCGGGAGCTCAGGCATACTGTCAATTTCGGCCGCCATTACATTAATGATATCGGGGTTTATAAAGAAATCGAGACCCAGCATCACATCGAGTTCGGTGGTGTTGATACTTCCTTTGTGAAGCGCGTTGCCAACTGTGGTCAGCTTTAGCTGGCCCAGTTTTGCTCCCAGGTCGAGTTTGCCTTCGCCGTACAAATCACAGTTTTCACGATGAAGCGTTAGCAGATTGCCGGCTTCATTTAAATTGAGAAGCTTTTCTTTGGAAGCAATCTGGTATTCCTGTTTGGTTTTGTCGTAATACAGGAAACCGCTCGCATTTACAACGGCCTTATCACTTGAGTATTTGCGCCCGGACAGAAAGGAGGGGTAAACATGCACGGAATCATAATACATATAGATTCCGTTGAAAATCTTGTTTCTTTGTATGTCGATCAATTCTTCCCCAACGGGTATCATGATGTTCATCGGGTCGATCATGCACCGAAAGTGCATCCATCGGGTGGGGATCATGGGGCAGTTGTGTTCAATGAGTGTTCCACCGTCGAATGTCAAGAATTTATTGCCTGCCTCCATATAAAATTTTCCCTGGTATTTGTAATTCGGACTGAGCGTGAACTCATTTTCTGGTGCAATGTCACCCGATCCAATAGTCTGCAGGTTATTGTCGACCCCCAAAGTACTGAAATAGATGATCTGCTTGCGCTCGAGTTCATCCACGTAATTGTAATAGGCATTTCCCATGTATTTGTTCCTGCCTGATATATTGAGGGAGGCATCAAAAAGCTCAAAATTCTTTGTACTTCTGCTGGCGACCACATTGGCTTTATACAGTGCTCTCAACCGTGCGTCAGGCTGAACAGTCAATTTTCCATCATGAGGATATATGCGGGCATCTGCAATATCAATGTATTTCACCTCGGTGGCTTTGATCAGGTTGCTGTCGTAATCATAGAATGCCACAGGAGATATGAAACTCAATGAATCCTGTTCCGGATCAATGCTAATGTATCTTGGGCCAACAAGGCCCTCTTCAGCCACTTCGGTAGCCGGAGGAGCTGATGTCACCGATCCCATGGCAAGTATTTTCCGCTCCATATCCCACTGGAAATTATCAAGGAAACTTACATACTTGTTCTCTGGAAAGGAAACTAAGCTGTATTCTTCATTGGATTTAAAGCTGCCTTCTTTTGCCCTGAAGTCGATGTGGGCATCAATATTGTCAGTAAGTACAGTAAACCCTTTTGAATGCAAGGATTTTAGATAGAAATCAGATGTATCTGCATCTATTTCCTGGGCTTTGTATGCATAATGGTTCGACATAAGCTCAGCCCCTTCAAGGTACATGCGCCCTGTTCCGCTTAAACCTGAGGGTTGTAATTTCAGATCACCCGCTAGGGTGGTTGTTTTATTGAACATCCTGAAGTTTGAATCGGTACGAAAGATATACATTTCATCCTGGTAGGGCAGCCAGTGAATGGTATTGCGAACCGAATTGACCTGTGGAAACTGAGTGCCTGAAGTGCTTTGTGCGATGGTGAAATCACGTGACACAGCATCAAGTGAATCAGGAAAGAATTGGATTTCGTCAGATTGTGCTGAAGATGTGAGGTATTTGATTGTTCCCGAACCCGACAATCCCTTTTTATTGGTAAGTGATATTTCGTTGGAAAAACTTCCTTTTCCTTGATAAAGAACCAATGCAGAGTCCTTTGTTATATGTTTGAAGCCCAGTGATTTGTCGGGTTGCAACCGCAGTGTTTCCTGGATAACCGGAAAGATACCCGCTGAAGTCAGTGAGCCGTCAAACTTCATAGACTGCCGGTTGAAGTTGTCCAGGCTGTCCATCTCAAACGGATTGATTTCGAAGAAAAAATTGTCGCGTGCATACACCCCCCCGTGTATCTTTTTATCATCATAGTAAACAAAACCGTTTCCTTTGGATTTAAAGATGGGATATTCCGCGTATGACTTCCTGCCTGATTTATTATCGGGCTTGTCAATGTATAGTTCACCTTTCATGTTTTCAAGCAGGTTTTCCGCCACCTCGGGTACCTGGAATCCATAATTGTCAACCTTCCCGGTCAGGTAACGGATACGCAGGCTGTCAATTTTATGAAGCTCAATTTTAAAGGTATCATAATTGAAAAAGAAGTTCTTTCCGGTAAAGGTGAATAAACCGGCCCGCACCTGTCCGTCAAACTGAAAATGTCGGTTTTTCTTCATAATAATCTGGTCGTTATCCGGAAAGATGGCCACATTTTGCGAATCGCTGACAAAAATACGTGGAATGCCGTTGATGGTCAGGTTATAATTGCGCAGGTCAAACACCGCATTTTCAACAGGTGCATTGGTATGTGAAGGAATGCTGATCACATCGTAATCAACCTTGGCCACACTGGCTGCAATATAATCATTCAGGCGCGAACGCACAGTTGCCATTCCGGTTTCGGTATCGTAAAAAAGAAAACCCATGGCGGCCATCCGCATCAGCATTTGTCGTACCTGTGAGATTGGCTTTTTGAGGTAATTGGCATAATCTTCGGCCAAAAATTGGTCAGAACCCATTCTCCTGGAGAAACTGCGTATGGAAATAAGGGGATGAACATCATCCATTAATTGCATGTTCAAAAACTCCTCGTTGTTATAGAAGTTTACCGATTCAAAGAAGGCATCACCTATTGTGCTTCCCATCATGGCAGTAAAGCGCATCACCGGTTCATTCATCTTCCATACCAGCTGTTCAAAAGACATGTCAATATTATGATAGGAGTTGAAATACGGACTTTGTGAGGTGAAATTGTCAGTACGGAACAAGGTAAGCTCTCTTGTGGGTACCATAAAGCTGAGCGCCAGTCCGTGATGAAAGATTGAATCGTTTTTCAGCCGGATTACGATTCCGGCACTTGAAGCATTGATGCGGCTGGCTTTAAAGGCGAAATAATTCGATCTGGCGATCAGCACCAACGTATCCTTTCGATATACAAAGATCTGTGCCTGTTTCTCACGATTGCCCTTACCAACCAGTTTGGCGCCCTGCATGGAAAGCCCGCCTTCGAAATCAATATCTTTATACAATTCCTTTATTTTAAAATCTTTCTGGTATGAGTCGAATTGCGGGTAATCAGCATCTTCGGGTGTTTTGTTCATTTTAACTTTGTCAATCAGCACGCCTTTAAGCGGTGAATCGAAATAGAATTTATTCACAAATACTGCATCCCGGGCGATATATTCCGAACGTGTCATATTGATTTCATAGGTTGCCAGGTTCGCGTACACCTCGGTTGGTTTGAACCCGGCTCTTTCCCAGGTTACCAATCCATTTTTTCCTTTCCATAAATTGGTCAGCGGATAAAAGTCGCCTGAAGTGCCGGTAATACATATACTGTCATTTCTTACATAGCAGATGAGGCCGGTTTTTGGCAACCTGACCCTGATGGTGCTGTCGACCTGAAAACTGAAATCAGGTGAGGTGATACGCCAGTCCACTGAACTTGAACGGTACAATGCGCTGCTGTCAATTAACTGTTTGATGAACACCAGGTACCTGTCCATAGTCTGGAGCGAAATCCTGCGCTCTTTGAGAAGTAATTCCAAACCAGCATCCCAATGTTTGAAATTCTCAGGTTTCTTTACGTTTCGTTTAATCAATACCAGGCAATTCAGGTAGTGTGCAAAATGCGGATAGGGTTTGGCATTTTTCCCAAGCAGACTGAAGGATACAGCCACAATTTTCTCCTGTTCCTGGCGACTGAAAAGGCTGTCTCTTTTCCATACTTCCAGAAAACTGTTGAGGATGGCTTCGCTTTGAGGATTCATGTTGCGCTGCATGAAGGCAATCAGTTCATCGGGATAAGCAACAACATCCCCGGAAAACACCTTTTGTTCCTGAGCGCTAACCTGAAACGAATGAACCAAAAGGAACCAGCACAATAGTGAAAACAGCCTGTATTTCATGGATAGTAAATATCCAATAAAATTATTACAATTTTTTGAAACGGACCAACGCCCAATTTTCAAGTACTTTGCTTGTCTCAAAAACAAGGTCGTGTAATTCCGATTCATGTTGCAGTGCACACACATCACTGTTTAATATGCCCGACATGATCAGTGTTCCGCCTGGTTTCAGAATCCCGGAAAAATTTCCAAGGCTTGCCTTTAATACATTCAGATTGATATTGGCAAGAATAACCTCATAGATTGAAGATGAAACGGCGGCAGCATCTCCAAGAATAACATCAATCCGCCCGCAGTTATTGATAGCTATATTCTCAAGGCTGTTCCGGTAACTCCATTCGTCGGTATCAACTGCAGTAACTTGTGAGGCACCCAACTTCTCGGAAAGGATGGCCAGGATTCCCGTGCCACAACCGGCGTCGAGTACCAATTTACCTGCAATATCAGTATTAAAGAGCTCCTGCACCATCAGGGAGGTTGTGGCATGGTGTCCGGTGCCAAACGACATTTTTGGCTCAATAACAATTTCATACGGATAATGAGCCTGTGTTTCATGAAAGGGCGCTCTTATCAGGCACTTTCCACTGATGACAACCGGTTCGAAATGCTTTTCCCACTCTTCATTCCAGTTTTTATCGGAGACAGTTTGAGCTGAAAAACCGGTATCGGGAAGGTTTTGGTTGTTCAGGATCAGGCGAAGCCGGGCAGGATCAAATGAAGTAGTTTTTATGTAGGCGTATAATATATCGGTTGTGCTATGAAAGCCTTCATAACCTGCCTCTTCCAGAAGATAAGGCAGGAGCTCCACGGTGAATTCGGGAACTCCTGCTATATTCAATGTAATTTCGGTGTAGTTCATTATTAACTTTACTTCTTCTCCTTTTTGAGACTGTTGACCTTATGAACAGCGGGGAATGGAAGAGGCAAGGAACGGTTCAGGGATTCCGGTCAGCTTAAAAAGCGTTAACTATACCCATAAAATCGGCTGCGTTGAGTGAGGCGCCACCAATGAGTCCGCCGTCAACATCAGGATTTGAGAATAATTCTTTCGCATTTGAAGGTTTGCAACTGCCGCCATAAAGTATGGAGGCGTTTTCAGCAACCTGGGTTCCGTATTTTTCGGAAACCAGTTCACGGATGGCTTTATGCATCTCCTGTGCCTGTTCAGCAGTGGCATTTACGCCAGTGCCAATAGCCCAGACAGGTTCGTAAGCAAGCACGACCTTTCCGAAATCTTCAGGAGAAAGGTCAAACAATCCTTTTTCAATCTGCGATTTCACAACCTGCATATGCTTTCCTGACTGCCTTTCAGCTAATACTTCGCCGCAACAGAAAATGGGAGTGAGGCCGGCTGCAAGTGCGAGCTTTGTTTTTTTATTGAGCAGCGCATCGTCTTCATGGTAATAACTGCGCCTTTCCGAGTGGCCTATGATCACATAATCAGCACCGGTTGATTTGATCATATCTACAGAAACCTCACCGGTAAATGCTCCTGACATCTCGGATGCACAATTCTGTGCGCCAAGAAACAGAGAGTCCTTGGTAATTGCTTTGCTGACTTCAGCAAGGTGAATAAAGGGAGTGCAAAGAATAACCACCACGTCAGAGTCTTCAACCTGGCTGTTAACATTCTTTGCGAGTTCTACGCCCTCAAGAAGGGTTTTATTCATTTTCCAGTTTCCGGCTACAATTTTCTTTCTCATTAGATATGTTGTTTTAAGTTTATTTTTGAATAAGCGGTTCCAAAAATAATAAAAGTTATGATTATAGCCTGACAAATGAAAACAACTTGATACGGCCCCTGACGAATACCCTGAAAGGTCGAAATTGCAGCAAAGTTATCCTGGTTTTAAATTGAAGATAAGAAACGGATTTGTTATCTTTAGTTGAAAATCGGAATGAAATGATTGAAAGAGATATTTTGCCTCAAGCCCTTATTGACAATATAGGTAACGAAAACAAGGACTTCTGGGTGAAGGCGTCTCGCAGTCAGCCTTTGCGCAATTCTTTGGGTATTCTGCTTTTTGGAATCTTCTGGCTGGCCTTTACCAGTATATTTGTGACTGTTTTTCTTGGTCCGCTTTTTTCCGGAAACGAGGTACACTTCACATCCAATGACATGCCTGTTGTTGCCAGTCGCGACAACCTGAAACCTCTCATTCTGCCAGGTCTCGTTATAGGCTTATTTGTATTAGTAGGCGTGGCTTTGTTAGGTTTTGGCTTATACCTGATGCAGAAAAAAGGAGGATATTACGTGGGAACACCTACAAGGCTTGTTAACTATTACAGGGGTACGATCAGGTCAATTGATTGGGAGCAGTTTTCTGGCGATATTACTGTCAGCGGTACTGAAATCAAAGGCAGTATCACACTGGGTATGAGAACCGGTAAAATGGTCAGCAGTAAAAATGCCCCGGAGCGATATGTCCCTGATACCTTATATATTTCAGGAATTCCGGATGTGTACGAAGTGGAACGCGTTTGCAGAAAAAGAATCAAGGAAAATGATCCTACCCCTCCCGTTGCATAAATCGCCTGCAATCAGAACCGGAGGAGAGAAATGATTCTTAACGCAAAACGTGAAAAGTTACCAGAACTCTCCCGGAGTTTATTCGTATATAGGCATATACAACTAAATAATTACTAACTGCAACCTGGGAGTTTGGAGTGAATTGCTGTAATAATTCATATGGAGATCGCAGATTCATGATAGTCAGAAGATTTAACATGACTATCATGGTTTTTCTATGCCTGGCCTTGAATATTTTCAGTCAGGTTCCTTCTCTGCGTATTAACTATTTTCCCAGGGAAAACGGTTTGTTGAGTTCCTCAATTACCAGCATTACACAAGATTCTATTGGATTCATCTGGATATCCAGCCGGGATGGCCTCTATAAGTATGACGGATACGGATTTACAAGGTACTTTTCAAAACAGGATGACAGCACTTCCATACCAAGCAACCACATCAATCACCTGTTTCTCGATTCAAAAGACAGGCTTTGGATTGCAACTGCTCTTGGTGTATGTTATTACAATAAAGACCTTGACAATTTCATCAGGGTTGCTGATCCAAGAAATTACGCCGGATTGGAAGGTATCAATATTCCGCAGATCGGTGAAGATCTGAGTGGCAACATTCTTATAACTTGTACTTCAAGTATTTTCAGGTTTGATTTTATCGATAGGGTTTTCAAAAAGGTTGTATCGGTAGACAGTTGCCTGATCAACCATTTTATAGTGGATAATGTAAACCGGATATGGATTGGTTGTTCGGATAACAAGGGTTTGATCCGCTATAACCCAAATACGATGGAAAGCAGGACTATTTCGGCAAACGTGACCAGCAAAATCAAGCTGAACAGCGCAACGATTAACCGGCTTGCATTGCAGGATAACCGGTTATGGATGGCGATTCAGGGAGAAGGTATTTGGTTGTACAATATTACATCTGGAAAGCTTAAAAGATATCATTATCTCAACGAAGATGATGCTGTTGCAATTAACGTATACATAGACAAATCAAACAGAGTATGGACTGTTGACTTTGCAGGATTGAAAGTACTTGATGTTCAGTCAGACAGTCTTACACCTTACCTGCCTGACCGCAACGATCCAAATGCCATCAGGTTCAATGTCAAGGGTATATTCCAGGACCGGCAGGGAAATCATTGGATTTATCATGAGCCGGGTGGTGTCGGTATTTGCCTGGCTCCCAAGGGATTCAATCAGTTGTATCATAATCCGGGATTTATTAAAATGTCCTCAGGCGGCAATGTTACAGCCATTCAGGCCGATTCCAAAGACCGCTTGTGGTTTGGTTATTTCGACGGAGGAATCAGCGTGGTTGACCTTCAAAAAGGAGATACTATTCGTTTCCGGCACAGCGAAAAAGATAAATTCAGTTTAGGCAGAGGCACCGTGTTTTGCATTTTTTGCGACAGCAAAGGAACCATGTGGGTTGGCAGTTATTTTGGCGGCATGCAATACTATGATGAAAAGAAAGGCAAGTTTTTCAGTTACCAGCATGATCCCAAAGACCCAACTTCAATAGCCGGTAACGATGTCCGCTCCATTGCCGAAGATGAGGAAGGAAACTTTTGGATTGCTGTTCATGCAAAGGGCGTTGATAAATTCGATAGAAAAGCTAACAAGTTTATACACTATAATAGTGCCAACAGCAATCTCTCAAACAGCTGGCCTTTTGAAGTTCTGATTGATAGTGAGGGGGATTTATGGGTAGGAACAGCATGGGGGCTCAATTTTATGAAAAAGGGTGAGACATCCTTTATATCCTATATGTTTAAATACGACGACACCACCAGCTTGTCAAATAATTTTGTGGTTGATTTGTTCGAGGATAGTGACCAAACGCTATGGATCGGTACATCGTCAGGGTTGAATAGGTTTAACAGGACAATAAAGAACTTCACCAGGTTTCAGGGTGTATTTGCAAACAATTCCATATCCGGAATTATCGGCGGTGATAAGGGTACATTATGGATCAGCAATATCTCCGGATTGTCTTTGTTTAACACTGAAAGCCGGGAGGTTAAGGATTTCGGATATGTAGACGGACTTAAATCAGAGGAATACAATCCACGTTCGTGCTATAAAAACCGGTACAATGAGTTCTTCTTCGGAGGCATTAAGGGGATTGATGTTTTCAATCCGGAACAACTCAAATTCAATACAGAGCCTCCGACAGTAATTATTGACAAGCTCAGGATTTTCAATAAGGAACTAACTGTTGCCAATTCTGATAAACTGAAAAAGCAGGTTTCAAGAAGCAACAAGATAATCTTGAAACATACCGATAAAGTAATAGCTATCAATTTTAAGGCGCTCAATTTTATCAATCCGCAGATGAACAGGTATGCATACAAGATGGAAGGATTTGAAGAAAACTGGAATTTTGCGGGAACAGCCAAAGAAGCAACCTATACCAACCTGAATCCGGGTGTTTACACGTTCAGGGTTATTGCCTGCAATAACGACGATGTATGGAACCATACCGGTGCCAGTTTGACAATAGAAATATTGCCACCCTGGTATGGCACACTGTTATTTAAGATCGTATCGGTCATCTTGATTCTGGCCGGTATTACCGGTTTCATTACGTTGAGGACATCCAAGCTGAAAAAGCAGAAAATTAAACTGGAGGAAACAGTCCGACAAAAGACATCGGAATTGTATGAAAAAAATGAATTACTTAAAATTCATACCGAAAATCTGAATGAGGTAAACCAATTGCTTCTTGATCGTCAGAATCAGTTGAAAATGCAATCAGAAGAACTTAAGCAACAAACAGAAAATCTCGCTGTTGCAAATCAGGAACTGCAAAAGCTCAATTCAACCAAAGACAAACTGTTTTCGGTTATTGCACACGATCTTTCAAGTCCTTTTAATACAATCATTGGATTTTCTGACTTGCTCGTTACGCATTTCGAATCTATCACTGATGAGGAAAAGCTTACTTATGCAAAAGCAGTGCGGATTTCCTCAGAAAGAGTGTTCAACCTGTTGCAAAATCTGCTTTTATGGGCACGTTCCCAGACAAATCGGATCAGGTTTCGTCCTCAGAAAGTTGTTCTTCAAAGCTTGATTCAGGAAACCATTGATTTGAGTTCAGAAAAGATTGAAGAGAAGAAGATTAACCTTGAGGTTTTATGTCCCTCTGAATTGGAAGTTTTTGCCGATATAGACATGCTGAAGACCATATTTCGGAACCTGTTCAGCAATGCCTTGAAGTATTCTCCCCGCAAAGGAAAAATTCAATTTAGAGTGGTTGCTGAGAACAATGAGGCAAAAGTGTCCATCGCCGATAACGGAGTGGGTATGAAACCTGAAAAAATTGATGAGTTGCTTTCGACAAACATCGTAACACCGCTTGCAGGCACTGAAGGTGAAAAGGGGAGTGGCCTCGGGTTGACTTTATGCAAGGATTTTATCAGAATGAACAAGGGTGAATTGCATATTTACAGTGTTGAGGGGAAGGGCAGTACCTTTGAATTCAATCTTCCGTTGACTGCCGGCAACAACCAATAGTTCCCGTCGCAGATACTTTTTATATAACAGAGTTTATTTTATGGGCAATATATCCCGGCTTCCGTTGTTTATATATTAAACGATTCACCTTTAAATGAGATTCTGCAGATACCCTGGCTTCTGTTATGCAGTTCTTCTGCTGACCACGTTATCTCTGGCTTCATGTGAGCAAGAAGACCGGGCTAACCCAATTACCTTTCATAATCCCTTGGCTGATCCGCATCACGGACCACCGGCAGGTAATCCGGATGCCAACTATCCGGTTCCTGCAGAAGCGGGACCGGAAGACGTTGCCGTTCCGGATCAGGTGATTGGCAATGGCACTCCTGAAAGTTGTACTTGTGAGGCTTTTATAGACGCTGTGGCAAAAGGAGGCAAAATAGTTTTCAACTGCGGTTCAGATCCGGTTACCATCCGGCTCGACCGCCCAGCTAAAGTATTTAATGATGCCGCCAGAGATGTTGTTATTGACGGTAACGGCCTGATTACACTTAGCGGCGGCGGCAGGTCCCGAATTCTCTATATGAACACCTGCGACAGGAACCAGCATTGGACCACCGATCATTGTCAGAACCAGGATCATCCCAGGCTTACCGTTCAAAACCTGACCTTTTCAGATGGAAACTCTACCCGTGAAACCGAGTTTAAGGGCGGTGGAGCTATCTGGGTAAGAGGAGGTAGGTTGAAAGTTGTAAACTGCAGGTTTTTCAACAATGCCTGCGACAGCCTGGGCCCTGATGTGGGTGGAGGCGCTGTGCGTGTATTCAGTCAGTATAACAACCTCCCTGTTTATGTTGTTAATACCACCTTTGGAGGAGCTCCCGGTTACGGCAACTTTGGTGCCAATGGCGGAGGTGTCAGCAGTATTGGGGTTTCCTGGACATTTATCAACTGCCTGTTTTCACACAACCGGGCAACAGGCAACGGAGGTAATCCTGCCCAATCGGGAACCAAAGGTGGTGGGAGCGGGGGTGCCATATACAATGACGGAAACAAAATGACACTGAGTGTTCTGGGAACACGCATTGAGGAAAACAAGGTCAATGCTTTTGGTTCTGCCATCTTCTTTGTAACCAATGATTTGTCGGGCAATATCATAATTGATCAATCAGTAATCCGCAGTAACAGGGGAGGATCGTGGTACCCGGTATATCCCGGAATCAGCATGCATGATAAAACCAGGATTTCAGTAAACAATTCAATTATTGAATAACTGTTCATTTGTTTGATTTCGTACACCTGTTGTCCGGTTTTGAATCAAGGTGCGCCTGGTTTTCACCTGTTTAATTCTATTAAATAATTGATTGACTAAATAATAGCAGTTTTGGTATGATATCTGCAAGGTTAGGTCAGGGAATCTCATAAATTTTTCATGTTATGAAAATCGTATTGCAACCAAACGAGAACATCTTGCGGGCAGGTAGTTCAAACCTGCGTCAGGATAGCAGGCAGATCAACGGCAAGTTGATTGTGACCAACCAGCGCATATATTTTAGAACAATAAAGCCGGAATGCCAGTTCTTCAACAGGGAAATCAATCCCGGTGAGATCAGCGAGCTTTTCTATTATAATGTCATGTGGGTTTTACCCAGGGGAATCATGATCAAAACCAAAAGCGGTGAAGAGTTGTATTTTACGGTGAATCAGAGAGACCAATGGTCAAAGCTGATAACCGCCATGTTTTAGGATGGCTTTTCCTGCATTCAGGATTTCCAAAATGCTATACCCCACAACAGGTTTACCTCAACCTCACGCTGTCGACATAATAAGGCGTATCTCCTTTCCAGAAAAGCGGTGCATTCTTCTGTTTGTAACGCACAATTACATTTCTGCCCTGAAGGGTATCCAGGCTAGCGGCAAGGTTCTGGTCAGTTACCGAAAAGAAAAACTTCTCCGAGGCAATTACCACGTCACTTCTTCCGGATACGCTGCTGAGAATCATTTCACCCTCGTAGGTTTTGAAAACAACACCCTTACGTGAAAACTTTTGAAGGAGTCCTGCCCGGTAACCTTCACTATAGGTATAAAAATACCTCCAGTAAATCAAAACAGCCAACAGAATGATGATGAAAAAGCTTGCCAGGTATAAGACTTTACGAGCTGTTCTTTTGACTGTGGCCCATTTTGAAATAGTCGGCTTTTCGGTAGTTGATTCAGGTTTCATAATCTCCGCGGATTATAATGGTTAGTCAGTTTACGATGACTCAGGTCAGGTGAATAATATTTATGCTGTGTCTAACACAAATATAATCAATATAATCATTCATTTGTTTACCCTACTGATGTTTGCCGGTTACCCTGGTAAAAGCAATGGAGTACACTAGCAATGCACATATAATCAGCAAAATAATCGTTTGATTTTCATGTGTCATCCGGTATTTTTCAAGAATAAGTGCAGTTACATTTGAATTTAGTTTGCTTAATTCAGGCAGGTCTCGATAGCTCCATTTAGCCAGGATGTTACCCTTTTGTAATACCATCAGGCCGGGATTCGAACGCATGATGGTCTGCAATGTGGTTTCGTCAGTTGAATAGATTTCAAACGACGGTCTGAATGAATTCTTGAATTTCTCTATTTCCAAATTCGTTGATGAAGTGAGACATAAAACACGGATATTCAGGCTCATGGATTTCATAGCCAGTTCATTCATGCTGTTCATTCCATCCAGGGATGCCTTTTCGAGCCTGGGTGATATGATCAGAAAGACATAACCACTGTCTGCCAGTACTTGTGCTGTGATATCATAGCCATCTGAGCCGGAAATTGAGAAATCATGAATGGGCGGTTCATAACCTTTGGAAATCAGCTTTTGTTTTGTTTCAACCCATTTCCAGGTAGTGTCCTGCCATGGAAAATCGGTTTCGGAAAATTCTTCTACCTGACCGTTTTTCTGATAAACCAGCCTGGTTTCATACTGGTCAACCGGTGCGCCCTCTGGCATGATCATCTGATCGGGAATATAAATACCTGTTTTGTATGGCCTGAAGTCGAGCAGGGGTTCATGCCGGAGGCAATATGCCGAAATCAGGACCGGAATGGCAAAGTTGAGTATGACAAGCAGCCATTCAAACCATACTGTATTGTTTGATGAAAACCTGTTCCTGTAAATAAACAAAAATACGGTAGGTATCAGAATGATGATGTTTTTTCCAAAGGTTTGCCAGTTGGTCAGAATGATAGCATCGCCAAAACATCCGCAATCGCTTACCGGATTTGTAAGCGCCAGGATCAATGTGAGTATGGTGAAGAACGACATGAAGGTCATCAGAAGCCACGATGTGAATTTCAACCGAATGCCGGTAAGCAGGTTCAGTCCGATCATTAATTCTGCTGCACTGGCCAGAATAGCAAGGGGCATGGCCAAAACCGACATGAAATTCATATGGAAAGCCACGAAATATTCATCAAATTTAATAGCAAAACCTGATGGGTCAACGGCTTTGACAAAACCACTAAAAACAAAAACCAAACCAACAAAAATTCTGGATAGTAATAACAACTTTTTCATGGTATAGAGCTAATAATTGAGATTGATGTGATTCATTATTTTACCGAAAATAATCTCAGGAGCACTCATCTCACCCCGTTCATCAATGCAATTAACAATTTTCAAATCTTCACAGGTTTCAGCCTGGCGGATATACATTTCCCGAACCCTTTTCTGGAATTCAAGATCTTCTTCGTGGATATCGCGCATTCCATGCAAATAATTACGTTCGTCACCTGTTCTTTCTCTGGTGAGCTTATTTTGAGTAAAGGAAAAAGGCACATCCAGCAGAATGTTGACATCGGGTTTTGGAATTTTGTAGTATCCATATTCAAGATCCAGAATCCAGCTTCTTAAAGCATCCTGCCCGACAGGGTCATTCATTTTTGCACATTGAAAAGCGATATTGGAGTATACGTAACGGTCCAGCAAGACAAGAAAACCCTGGTTGAGCCATTCCCTGATCATTGGTGCTGCGTCATTCCGGTCACCGGCGTACAACAAGGCAACCAGGTAAGGGTCAACAGCCTTCAGATTACCAAAATCACCCCTTAGGAACCGCGCGATCAGCTCGCCGTAGATTTTTGAATCGGTGCGCGGGAAATGAACGTACCGGTATGCTATTCCTTTCATTTCAAGGTGTTTTGTTATGAGTTTGATCTGAGTTGATTTTCCGGATCCGTCTACACCCTCTACCACAATGAATTTCATACCGAACTTTTTATTACTTTTATAAAAATGAATCTTACTGAATGAGTTTTAAAGATACATTATTTTCCGTAAAATGCACGCTTAACTGTGGAAGTGCGGTGATTGATTTCAGCCAGCCCCGGGTAATGGGAATTCTCAACATAACGCCTGATTCCTTTTATGATGGTGGCAGCTACATGTCAGAGAAGGATATCCTGGTGCGTGCCGGAAAGATGCTGGAAGAAGGTGCGGATGTGATTGATGTGGGTGCCTACTCTTCGAGACCCGGCGCAACAGATATTTTACCTGAGGAGGAAAAGAACCGGCTCAACAAAGCGCTGGGAGCCTTGCGCATAGAATACCCGGATATTCTCATATCGGTTGATACTTTCAGGGCAGAAATCGCATCGTTTGTGGTAAATGAATACAACGTCAATATCATCAATGATATTTCTTCAGGTATGATGGATGCAGAAATGATTCCTGTTGTTGCCGCGCTCAGGGTGCCCTATATCATGATGCACATGCAGGGAACTCCACAGAATATGCAGGTAAATCCTGTATATCAGGATGTCACCAGGGAGGTACTCGCATTTTTTGCTGAAAGGATCAGGAGGGCAGTGGATGAAGGAATACATGATGTTATTGTGGATCCGGGATTCGGCTTTGGAAAAAGCCTGGATGACAATTATAAACTGCTCCGGGAATTGGAATTGTTCGGTGTGCTGGGATATCCGGTAATGGTAGGTTTATCACGGAAATCGATGATCTATAAGTTTCTGAAACAGACTCCTGAAGAAGCATTGAACGGAACAACCGTGTTGCATACACTTGCCCTTAATAATGGGGCAAACATTTTGAGGGTGCATGATGTAAAAGAAGCCATCCAGACCATCAGGCTTTGGAGTCAATGCCAAAACGCCGGTAAATATTCAGAGAAATTGTAATAACTTTGAAATGAACTGAAAACCTGTTTATGTTCATACCAGCCTTTATTCATATCAGAATTATCGACATTATTGATATATTGTTGGTTGCCTTTTTGATGTACCAGGTTTACATGCTGATTAAAGGCACCATAGCTACATATATTTTCGTCACCATCATCACATTTTATGTGGTTTGGCTGCTGGTAAAAGACAATATGCTTTTGCTGGGAAGCATCCTGGGCCAGATCATTGGTGTGGGCGCTATAGCGATCATTGTGGTATTTCAGCAGGAGTTGCGTCGTTTTCTGATCATGTTCAGTGTGAGGTATCTTCCCAAAGCAGGTATTTCCATTGATAATTTCTTCTCAAAGCTGGGTTCAGACCTTCCGGCACTCAACATTAACGGTATCATCAAGGCATGCGTGAACATGTCGAAGGATCGTGTAGGTGCTCTGATTGTATTACAGCGGAATTCACTGCTTGACACGTATGTACAAACTGGTGATATGATTGACGCCAGGACAACCAGCAGGCTGATCGAGTCGATCTTCAATAAATGGGGACCTCTCCATGATGGAGCTGTGATCATCCACCAGGACAAAATCCGTGCGGCATGCTGCATTTTGCCGGTATCTGATAACTTTGAAATACCTGAACACTATGGCTTAAGACACCGGGCCGGACTGGGGATTTCGGAACAAACAGATGCACTGGTTATCGTGGTGTCTGAAGAAACCGGCGGCATTTCACTGGCCGAAGGCGGTAAACTGGCTCCGGTAGATATCAAATCCTTACACCTAAAACTGGAAGAAGAATTCGTCGGAAGAAAAAGTCGTGAAACTAAGCCGATTGCTTAAGCCGTTCAATTTCTCTGCGTCGTTTACTCATCAGGAACAGGACCTTTTTTTCCTCCCTGCGAAGAAGTCTTTCAATATTCTTCTGGTGGGTAAACAGCAACAATCCTGCAATGATCAATGAGAAAATAACAAGCGATGGGGTAGTTGTCTTGAAAACAAAGATAACCATCACCGGAAAAGCAAATCCGGCAACCATGGAACTCAGTGAAACGTATTTGGTTACAATGAGTGTAATGATGAAAATTCCGACACAAAGCAGTGTTGGCTCCGGATTGATGGCCAATATCAAACCAAACAGCGTTGCCACTCCTTTACCCCCCCGGAAACCTACATAAACCGGAAAAATGTGCCCCATGATGGCAGCTATTCCAAGCAGAAGTTGAAACTCAATAAAATCACCTGTTTCAGGTATGTAATAATTGGTAAGATGGATCAAGTTGACGGCAAGCCATCCTTTTAACATGTCAATAATCAGAACAGTCAAACCGACTTTCCATCCAAAGACCCGCATGGCGTTTGTAGCACCGGCATTTTTGCTTCCTCGCTCCCTGAGATCAATTCCGAAAAAAGATCTGCCAATCCATACGGATGTGGGGATCGAACCGATCAGATAAGCTAGCACAAGAATGCCAATATTGTAGACTATATGCATTAAAGAACTTTAATAAACGAGCGGCAAATATACAGATAATTATTCATCTCACAAGGGTATTTATACCTATTTATAAGGTTTTTAAAGGTTAATGTGTTGATATATAAATAGATGTATTATGAAATGAGCTTTGATTCAGTTTTTGTGAATTGAAATGGTTGTACGTGTCTGAAAAGGAAATGTTTCGGAAATAAAGAAATGAGCGCAGCCGGCAGACTGCGCTCATCATATGTGTGCCCATGTGTATTTACAGTGATGGCCCTGAAGGAATCAAAGCCTTGCCTTCAGGTGTGGATGCATATTGTTCGAAGTATTTGATGTATCTGCCCGAAAGATCGCGGGCTTTTCTTTCCCATTCTGATTTGTTCGAATAGGTATCGCGCGGATCCAGAATGCCTTCTGAAACACCGGGCAAGCTTACCGGAACAGTGAGGTTAAGCAGGGGTATGTGCTGGGTTGGTGCTTTTTCAATGGAGCCATCAAGGATCGAATCAATAATGGCGCGTGTTTCCTTAATGGATATTCTCTTACCCGTACCATTCCAGCCTGTATTCACCAGGTAGGCTTTGGCATTGTGCTGGTCCATTTTTCTCACCAGTTCTTTAGCATAATAAGTGGGGTGCAGGGTGAGAAATGCCTCACCGAAAGCCGGCGAGAATGATGGGACTGGTTCGGTTATTCCCCTTTCGGTACCGGCCAGTTTAGACGTGTACCCACAAAGGAAGTGATACTGTGCCTGGTTTCTGTCGAGTATTGATACCGGGGGAAGCACACCAAAAGCGTCAGCCGAAAGGTAAATAATTTTGGTGGCGTGGCCTGCTTTAGACGGCAGCACAATTTTATTGATGTGGAATATGGGGTAAGATACCCGTGTATTCTCGGTTATTGAGCAATCGGCAAAATCAATGGAACCATCTTCAAGCACCGTTACATTTTCGAGCAATGCATTACGTTGAATGGCGCTGTAAATATCCGGTTCGTTCTCCTTGCTCAGGTTAATGGTTTTGGCATAGCATCCGCCTTCGTAGTTGAAAACGCCTTCGTCGTCCCATCCATGTTCGTCATCGCCGATCAGGTATCGTTTCGGATCGGCTGACAGGGTGGTTTTACCAGTGCCGGAGAGACCAAAGAACAAAGCAACATCGCCCTTTTCTCCCACATTGGCAGAGCAATGCATTGAGGCCATTCTTTTGAGTGGCAGATAGTAATTCATCAGGCTGAAGATGCCTTTTTTCATTTCGCCACCGTACCACGAGCCGCCAACAACTGAAAGCCTTTCGGCTAAACTGAAAAGCACAAATACGTCGGAATGAAGTCCCTGCTCCTTCCATTGCGGATTGGTTGCTTTAGAACCATTGATCATCACAAAATCGGGTTCCCCATAATTGGCCAATTCATAATGAGAGGGGCGGATAAACATATTGGTAACAAAATGAGCCTGCCAGGCCACTTCCATAATAAATCTCACTTTCAGCCGGCTGTTGGCATTGGTTCCGCAAAAAGCATCCACCACATAAAGTCTGTCTTTATTAGATAGTTGATTACTTACAAGTCCTTTGCAATGTTCCCAAACATCCTGATTGATTGATTTATTGATGACTCCGTCCCACCAGATGGTATTTTCGGAAACAGCATCTTTAACAAAGTATTTGTCTTTTGGCGACCTGCCGGTAAAGACACCTGTTTTCACTGCTACGGCACCCGTATCTGTCAATTCTCCCACTTCAAAACCTTCGAGTTTCGGATCGGTTTCAAAATTGAAAAGTTCCTGGTACGAAGGGTTGTAAATTACTTCCTTTACATTGGTAATGCCATATTTGGCCAAGTCTTTTGGGCTGAATAAGCTCATTTGGTCAATTTTTATTGTTAATACTCAATTTTTAAACCTGGCAAAGATATGATTTTTGTCAATAAAAAAAAGCCGCAGGTAAAGAAACCGGCGGCTTTTCAGAAAGCAGTTCAGAATGATTATTTTGCGGCCTTGATAGCTGCCTGTGCAGCGGCCAAACGGGCAATAGGAACCCTGAACGGGGAGCAGCTTACATAGGTAAGGCCCGTTTTATAGCAAAATTCAACGGATGCCGGATCGCCGCCCTGTTCACCGCAAATACCAACCTTCAGGTCTTTACGGGTACCACGGCCCTTGTCAACGGCCATTTTGATCAGCTGGCCAACGCCATCCTGGTCAATAGTCTGGAACGGATCGGCAGACAGCATTTTATAATCAAGGTAATGATGAATGAATCCTCCGATATCATCACGGCTGAAGCCGAACGACATCTGGGTAAGGTCATTGGTACCGAAAGAGAAGAACTCGGCCGACTTGGCCATCTTGTCAGCAAGCAGGCAGGCACGGGGGATTTCGATCATGGTACCATATTTGTATTCAATGGAATTCAGGCCGAATTTGGCGCATACCTCAGCATATACCCTGTCAGCTATCTTCTTGGTAAAGTCGAGTTCAGATACATCGCAGGTTACCGGAACCATGATTTCGGGATGCGGATCCTTTCCTTCTTTCTTCAGTTCGGCATAGGATTCGAAAATAGCCCTGATCTGCATTTCAGAAACTTCGGGGTAAGTTACGCCCAGGCGCACACCGCGGTGACCCATCATGGGGTTGGATTCATGAAGTTGTTCACCCCGTTTGGCAATTTCAGCAGCGCTGATACCCAAAGCTTTGGCTAATTCAGCCTGTTTTTCGGCACTTTGCGGTACAAATTCATGCAGTGGGGGGTCAAGTAAACGGAAGGTAACAGGCAGTCCGTTCATGGCTTCGAGCGTTCCCTTGATGCTCGTCTTGACAAACGGGAACAATTCGTTCAGCGCCGATTTGCGCTCTTCAAGCGTATGGCTGAGAATCATTTTGCGAAGCAGGAACAAGGGCTGATCGGAACCTTCACCATAGAACATATGCTCGGTACGGAACAGTCCGATTCCTTCAGCACCAAAATCGCGGGCGATTTTGGCATCGGCAGGAGTATCTGCATTGGTACGAACGCCCATGGTGCGGTTTTTATCAACCATTTTCATGAATTCCTGGAACCTGGGATTTTCAGATGCATCCATCAGGGAAATAGCGCCCTGGTATACATTTCCCTTGGTACCGTTCAGTGTAATTACGTCACCTTCTTTCAGCACCAGGTCGCTTCCGGCAACCTTGGCCTTCTTACCGGCTACGTCAACATGCAGGTGACCGGCACCAACAATACAGCATTTTCCCCAACCGCGGGCTACCAATGCAGCGTGCGAGGTCATACCACCACGGGCGGTAAGAATACCCTCGGCAGCGCGCATACCTTCAACGTCTTCGGGATTGGTTTCTTCACGCACCAGGATAACCTTTTCACCCTTACGGTTCCAGGCAACAGCATCTTCAGCGGTGAAAACAATCTTTCCAACGGCAGCACCGGGACCGGCAGGCAAGCCCTTAACGATAACACTGGCTTTCTTTTCGGCGTTCGGGTCACAAATCGGATGCAATAACTCATCAAGCTGTGCGGGATCAACACGCATCACGGCTCTCTTCTCGTCAATGAGTCCTTCCTTCAGCATGTCCATGGCCATGTTCAGTGCAGCAGTTCCGGTTCGTTTACCGGCACGGCACTGCAACATATACAATGTGCCTTCCTGAATGGTAAATTCGATATCAAGCATATCCTTGAAAGAATTCTCAAGAATATCGCGTATGTCGCAAAGTTCTTTGTAGGTACCGGACATGGCTTCCTGCATACTCTTCAGATGCTGGTTCTGCTCATTCTTGGTGTCGTTGTTCAACGGGTTGGGGGTACGAATACCGGCTACCACATCTTCACCCTGAGCGTTGATGAGCCATTCGCCATAGAACAGGTTTTCACCGGTGGCGGGGTTACGCGTAAAGGCAACACCCGTTGCAGATGTATCGCCCATATTGCCGAATACCATGGCTTGTACGTTAACAGCAGTGCCCCAGTCATCGGGAATACCTTCAATACGGCGGTAAGAAATAGCTTTCTTTCCGTTCCAGCTTTTGAAAACTGCCTTAATGCCACCTTCCAGCTGAGCCTTGGCGTCATCAGGGAAAGGCTGACCCAGTGAGCTCTGCACTCTTTTCTTAAATTCTTCAGCCAGGAACTTGAGATCGTCAGCGCTCAAATCAGTGTCTGATTTATATCCCTTTTTATGCTTGTATTCGTCAAGCATGTCATCGAGTTGCTTACGAATGCCCTTGCCATCAGAAGGCTCAAGTCCTTCGGCTTTTTCCATAACAACGTCAGCGTACATCATAATCAGACGGCGATAGGAATCCCATACAAAACGCGGGTTGTTGGTCTTCTTGATAAAACCGGGAATGGTTGCAGAACACAATCCGATGTTGAGAACAGTGTCCATCATACCAGGCATGGAACTGCGTGCACCGGAACGGCATGATACCAGCAATGCGTTCTCGGCATCACCATATTTCATGCCCATGATGTTTTCAGTGTTTTTCATTGCAGCCCAAACTTCCGGCATCAACTCGGGAGGAAGCTGATGGTTGTTGGCATAATATTCAGTACATACTTCTGTAGTAATTGTAAACCCTGCAGGTACAGGCAGGCCTAACAAACACATTTCAGCCAGGTTAGCTCCTTTACCACCAAGCAAATTCTTCATGTCTGCTTTACCTTCGGCTTTCTTAGCCCCAAATGTGTAAACGCGTTTAATGTTCGACATCTTATTATTTATTTAGTTTTCAATATGTTAATAATAAACCAATTGATTTTAAAAAGCACAAACTTAATAAAAAATTGCTGCAGTGGGTATATCTCAATAAAAATAAAACGGGCCTTGGTTATAGCTTTCAATTTACCAGGCTGCTTCATGTAACAGATTTGTCCGGAAACGAACATCACCTGCACGGTTTAGGTGCAAAATCAAGATGAATTAGTTGCGAAAAAAATACATATAAATCAAGTATACAAGCATATAAGCGAATTGGCATGACAATTGACAGGATCCTTCCGTAACCAATAAAACTGTCCTCCATGAAAACAACTATTTTTAGATCAGTTTGTTTATCAGCACTATACTTGATTTGTGTGTTTGGTGTTTCCTTTGCACAAACAGGTAGGGCTGATAAATCTTTGCCGGAAGCACCAGGTTTATCCTCTGATGTAATGGCAGACATTTATTTAGAGCCTGCACTCGGATTGGTAGTTCACAATGAAAATCTCAACGAGTTAAAGAACGTTGAAATTTATCCTGCTGCTGAAAATGGATTGGATTTGAGCACCTCTTTGCAGAATCTTATTGAATATCCTCAATCTGCCATTGAAAAAGGAGTTGAAGGAGTTGTTAAAGTGATGTGCACCGTTGAAACGGATGGTCACATTACCAATGTAATGATCCTCGAAGATGTTGGATCGGAATGCACTGAACAGGTATGCAAAGCAGTGAGGAAACTGAAACTGAAACCGGCAATGCAGAATGGCTTTGCCAGGAAAATCACCATTGTGATCCCGGTAAGATTCCAACTGATCTGATATCGCGGATCTGTCAATACTATTACATGAAATCCGGGTTGTCTTTAAAAGGGCAACCCGGATTTTTTGTTTCTGCCGAATGATCTGGCTTGACTTTTCCGTGACCTGGGATGATATTGCAACATCACATCTTTCAGGTATTGGCGATCGAGGTGTGTATATATCTCAGTTGTAAGAATGGATTCATGTCCCAACATTTCCTGAACAGCCCTTAGGTCAGCCCCTCCTTCAACCAGGTGGGTGGCAAAAGAATGTCTGAAGGTATGCGGACTTACCTTCTTTTCTACACCGCATTTCATGCACAGATCCCTGACTATATGGAATATCATCACGCGGGTAAGTTTGCTTCCCCTGCGATTCAGGAAAACAATATTCTCTGAACCTTTTACCGGAACAAGGTGAGTTCTGAATTGGGAGAAGTAGTTCTCAATTTCTTTCATTGCTTTTTCACTGATGGGGACCAGTCTTTCTTTGCTCCCTTTTCCGGTAACCTTAATGAAACCTTCATTAAAATTCAAATTGGTGATTTTCAGTTCAATCAGCTCTGAAACCCGCAGACCGCAACTGTATAACGTTTCAATGATGGCCTTGTTCCGATGTCCCTCATTTTTGCTCAGGTCAATAGCGACCATGATCCGGTCAATTTCTTCAATGCTGAGAACCACGGGCAGTTTTCTTCCTGGTTTTGGCGCTTCAAGCAGCGATGCCGGATCTTCAGCAATTCTTTCATCGATAACCAGGTAACGGAAAAATGATTTGATCCCGGAAACTAAACGGGCCTGGCTGCGCGGACTCATGCCCAGCTCATTGATCCACACCAGGAAATCTTTCAATAATTCGTAACTGATCTCTTCGGGGTGCAACTGAAGACCTCTGATATCGAGGAATGCCTTCAGTTTATCCAAATCGGTCAGATAAGCAGTGACAGAATTTCCGGAAAGCGATTTCTCAATTTTGAGAAATGCCTTATAACCTGTTGTGTATCTTGGCCAATCCAACTGCTTTTAATAATTTTAGGGTGAAATTAATTTATTTGAAGTTAATTCATACTTTTGCACGATTTTTTAACTAAAAAGCGAATTATGCTTAAGAAAACCAAGATCGTTGCCACAATTTCCGACCTCAAATGTGATGTGGAATTCATAAAAAAACTTTACGATAGCGGTATGGATGCTGTTAGGTTGAATACTGCCCATCAGTCTATAGATGACACCATAAAAGTAATCCGAAACGTCAGGTCGGTTTCAGATAAGATACCCCTTATACTTGATACAAAAGGTCCTGAAATCAGAACAACTCCATCAGACTATAAAATCGATGTAAAAAAGGGCGATCGCATCAGCATCCGTGGAGATGCCTCAAAAAGTTCCACTCCCGATTGCATTTATGTCAATTACAATAGGTTTGCAGATGAACTTGAACCAGGCAGAAAGATCCTGATTGATGATGGTGATATTGAATTTGAAGTCGTTGAAAAGTCAGGTGATGCCCTTGTATGCATTGCAACCAATGATGGAACCGTTAAGGGAAAGAAAAGTGTCAATGTGCCTGGTGCCAGTTTCACGCTTCCGTCGTTGAGCGGGAAAGATATGGATTATATCAAACTGGCAATAGAACAGGATATAGATTTTATTGCTCATTCCTTTGTTAGAAATAAAAATGATGTCATGTCCATTCAGCATATCCTGGATGAACAGAAATCACGCATTAAAATTATTGCCAAAATTGAAAACCAGGAAGGTGTTGATAATCTTGATGAGATTTTGCCTTTCGTTAATGGAGTAATGGTGGCAAGAGGAGATCTTGCCATTGAAATTCCCTATGAGAAAATTCCGGGCATTCAGAAAATGATCATCAATAAATGTATTGATGCCCGTAAACCGGTGATTGTGGCTACTCAAATGCTTCACTCCATGATAGAAAATCCAAGACCTACACGAGCTGAAGTATCGGATATTGCAAACGCAATCTATTCTAAAGCGGATGCGATCATGCTCAGTGGCGAAACTGCCTATGGAAATTACCCGGTTGAAGCAGTGTGCACAATGGCAAGAATAGCACATGAAGTTGAAAAGAGCCGAAGCGATATGCATGTTACCCCCATGCTCGTTATGAGTACAAGAACGTCGGCGTACTTATCTAAGTCAGCCGTGGAAGCTTCACTCGAACTTGATTGCAGGGCAATCATTGCCGATACATCAACCGGCAGGACGATCCGAAATATTGTAGGTTACAGGGGAAGAAAAGTTGTATTTGCCCAGTGTTATGATTCACGGGTAGTTCGTGAACTGGCTCTGTCTTTTGGAGTTTACGCCGACAAAATTCCGGAAGGAAATACTTACAATTTCATTATTCATGCCCTGAAAACTTTGCTTGAAAGAAAACAGCTCGAAAAATCTGATAAGGTTGTTGTGCTGGGTGGCAATTTTGAATGGACACAGAGTGCATCCTTCATTGAAATCAGCTCGGTCGGCAACTTGTTGGAGCTCCTTCATGCCAGTTGATGATTGCAGGCAATAACTAAATCCCGTTCCGGTTGTTTATAAATTGAACATAGGCTGTTGGATTTTTTTAATTAATTTTAAAATCCATATAAAGTCTATGAACGCAAATTCTTCAACTGACCACCAATTTGATTTTTCAGCGCAGGAATGCCTGCGTCCTGAAGAGCTGGAAAGGTTGCGCGTCAGTACCCACCTGGTTTCATTCCAGCGAAAGGAGACAATTTTTCGCCAACATACACCAGTTTCTCATGTTTTATTCGTGAAATCGGGTTTGGTGAAAATTTTCAAGGAGGGCAGAAACAAAAAGAGCTTTATCCTCAGAATTGCTTCAAAAGGTGAGTTTATCGGATTGATGTCGGTTTTTGGGAATACGATGAACCAATTCTCTGCATCGGCAATTGAACCAACTGAAATTGGATTCATTGACCTGAAAGAATTTAATGACATTCTGAATGGCAATGGTTGTTTCGCCCAGCAGGTTATTAAATCGCTGAGTGAGGAAGGATTGTTTATTTTTGAAAGACTTATTGGACAATCGCATAAGCAATTACCCGGAAGAATCGCTGATGTGATTCTTTATTTTTCTGATACCATATATAAAAAGGAAGAATTTTCATTTCCGTTCACCCGCAGAGAGCTGGCTGAACTGGCAGGTACCACAAAAGAAAGCTTTATCAGAACGCTTTCAGAATTTAAAAACGATAAAATTATCAGTCTGGAGGGATCCCGCGTAAGCATTAACAGTATAAAAATTATCAGAACACTAAGTGAATTAGGATAAAAGTGAAGGAAAACTGTGAAGGTATGAAGATTATTGTTGCAGATGATTATTACACAAACCGCTTGCTTGTTTCAGAGATAATAAAAAATCTGGGGCATGAATCAATTGAAGTGGAAAACGGAAAACAGGCATTGAAAGCACTGGAAGATCACCATGATGTTGATCTGGTTCTGATGGACCTTGAAATGCCGGTAATGAACGGATTTGAAGCGATGCGCTACATTCGTGAAAAGCTTGTGCATCCAAAAAATGACATACCCATTATTGCCTTAACAGCACATAATCCGGGAATGTATATTGAGAAATGCAATGAATCGGGATTTAACCACATGCTTGGAAAACCTTATTCCATTGAAAAAATCGCTGAACTGCTCGAAGGCTACAACAAGTCCTGATCTTTAAATATCAGCGCTGCAATTTTTTCAAGGTTTTTGGCATCTGCCTCGTCAAAGTGATTCAATTCACGACTGTCGATATCCAATACTCCACGTAGTTTGTTGTCCCTGTCATAAACCGGAACAACAATTTCGGATCTGGAACGGGAATCGCATGCAATATGCCCCGGAAAGTTATGAACATCCGGAACGATTACAGTATGGCCTGTTGTTATACCTCGCCAGCATACACCTTCTTTTGAAGGTAATTCCAGGCAGGCCAACGGACCCTGGTAAGGTCCCACCAACAGTTTGCCTTCATCCAGAAGGTAAAACCCCACCCAGAAAAATCCTTCCATCTTGTGATACAACAGTGCATTGATGGTTGCCATCCTGGAAAGCATACCTGATGTGCGTGAAAAAAGGTCCGCCAATTGTTCCTGTATTCTTCTGTATCTTCCTTCTTTGTTGGCTTTCATTGCTAAGAATATTTTATACTGATTTTCCAAAGATAACAATTACATGGCATTGAAATTTTAAAGATTGTTGTATATTGGTGACACGAATATTTTTATAGTGATATTTGAATAACTTGCAATAAAATAGCCATTTAACACTCACTTGATTGTATTTTTATGGAATCAAACCTTTCAGTTCTCGCAGTAACTGCCCTTACCATCGGATCGTTGCATACTCTTGCTGGTCCAGACCACTACCTGCCCTTTGTGGCCATGTCCAAATCAAGGAACTGGAGCATGATGAAAACAATAAACGTTACGGTGTTGTGCGGACTGGGGCATGTGTTGAGCTCTGTGATAATTGGTTTTATAGGTATTGCAGCAGGAATTGCCATCTCAGGCATTGAAAAAGTTGAAGGAATCCGTGGAAATATAGCAGCATGGTTGCTGCTGACCTTTGGTATTGCATACATGGCCTGGGGGTTATACAGGCTTTGGAAGCAGCATCCGCATACCCATGAACATGGTGTGAGCAATAAGAAAAAGATGACATTCTGGATTTTGTTTACTATATTCATTTTTGGCCCCTGCGAGCCGCTCATACCAATTCTTATGTATCCGGCAGCGCAACATAATTATGCTGCAATTGCCTATATTTCATCCATCTTTGCAGTAACTACAATCACTACCATGATTGTTATGGTTTGGCTCATGCTCAAAGGAATTTCTTTTGTCAAACTCCATACCCTGGAGAAATACCAGCATGTTATAGCTGGTGCTGCAATTGCTTTGTGTGGAATTGGAATTGTCTTTATCGGATTATAAATAGGAATGATAAATGAATAGAATAGCCTTGTTTTTTCTAACTGTGTTGTTTGTTGCTCAGTTGTCAGCTCATCCCTGGAAACCTCAGAATTATGTCATCATCGATACTGATTGTGGTTTGGATGATCTGCGCGCAATTTCTATGATGCTGTCATCTGCCGAGGTGAGAGTATTGGCAATTACTTCTTCTGATGGTGTGTTGGAGGCAGGTATAGGTGGTCAAAAAGTTAAAGCTCTTCTTCGTGATTTACATCATCAGGGAATTCCGGTTGGCGTGAATCATGATCCCAGGGTGAAAGCACAGCAATGCATGCCAGCTATGCAAATGGAGTGGGGAAAATGTGAGGAAATTGCAAGTCAAACTCCCACGGCACATGAAGTTATCAGTGAAATTTTGAAATATACAAAGGAACCAGTTACTTTCATTTGTCTTGGAAGTCTTAATACAGTCTGGTCATGCCGGAACAAATGTCCCGGCTTCAACAAGCAGGTTAAAAGAGTTTTATGGAGCAACCAGGCGAACATCAGAAAAGGCAGTTTTAACTACAATCTGGACGTTCTGTCTGCCGATTCAGTTTTGGCCTCGGGAATTACAATTCATACAGTTCATTCCGGCCAGTTGAACCGCTTTGATGATGCGCTGGTACGGTCTATTTCGCAAATCAATAATCCGTTTGCGGTAAAAGTAAGCAGGAGCTTGCAGGTAAATGTTACACCTTATTCAACAACCCTATATGATGAAGTGATTCCCGTTTTTCTTCACTATCCGGAACTCTTTGCATGCGATACAATAGAAAATGGAATGAACTATATATTGAAGGAATCACAACCCACCTTAAAAATAGAGGAAGCTTTTGGTATGATTCTCACCGGTGAGACTGAAAATCACAATCAGGTATTGGATGACTTTCCAATGGATACTGTGTTTTATATGAGCGATATCAGGCCGATTGTTGAAACCGCGCTGGCAAAATACGGACACGATGAATGGACTGCCGGAGTAATGGCCAATGAAATGCACCGGCACCTGGGTATTTATGCCATCATTGGTGTGAAAATGGGTATCAGGGCCAGGGAGTATTTCGGAGCCGGAGTTGATGAAATGAGCGTTGTTTCGCACGCCGGCATGACACCTCCATTCAGTTGCATGAATGATGGCTTGCAGATCAGTACAGGCGCCACTCTGGGCCACGGATTGATCCGTATTGCCTCAGACACACTGAAACTTCCCACAGCAGATTTTTCTTACTTAAACAGAAAGATCAGGATTGCTCTTAAACCAGAAATCAGAAACAAAGTTGAATCCGAAGTAAAGGAGTTAAGCCGGATTCACGGACTTGACAGTGACATATACTGGGATTTGGTGCGCAATAAAGCCATCAGGTACTGGGTTACTTTCGACAGACATGAGATTTTCACTATTGAGGAACTGTAACAGGTTATTCATCAAACTGAACCTTCCTGCGATTTTTTTTATCAGCCAGTTTACGCTTTGTTTCAAGCCTCCTTTGTTTTGATACAGCGGTTGGCTTGGTTGGCTTTCTTTTTTTTACCGGAGTGAGTGCCTTAACAATTAATTTGTAAAAATTCTCGGTCACCCTGGATTTGTTATCATTCTGAGATCGTTCTGACTGGGAATGAAGTATCAGCACACCTTCTTTCGTTATCCTGGCAGCCAGTTTGGTCATTATAATCATTTTTTCTTCATCATTCAGTAATTTCGAAGAGGGCACATCAAATCTGAGTTCAACCCTTGTACTGACTTTGTTAACATGTTGACCACCCGGACCGCTACTGCGTGATGCACTGAAAATAAGTTCAACATCAAAGTTTCGACCAGTGAGTATGTTATTCTGAATATTTGACATGTCTTATTCTAAATTGCCTGGAGCATACGTCAGATTCATGAACCGTTTTTACAATGCCTGTGCCTTTTTGACAAAGATACAAATCATACCAGTTAAACAAATATTCATCTTTTGATGATATGACCGTTATTTATTTCTCTTTTTTGTAGATTTGTTCCAAAGCAAATTTCTTTCATATTGGAGCCTATTCAAAATAGCTTGTTAGCCAAAGAGCTTAAAAGCAAGGAAGTATTTGAGCAAATCTTCAGGCAATTTTATGCCCCACTGGTGGTCTATGCCTGTAAATATGTGACCAGTATTGATATTGCTCGTGAAGTTGTTCAGGACTTCTTCGTGCGATTTTATGAGAAACGCGATTCCTTGAGTATCGGCATATCATTAAAATCATATCTGTACCGATCTGTTTACAATTGCTGCATTAATTATTTAAATCAGAAAAACATCCAGGACCGACACCTGAAAACTATTGAACTCGAGCGTGATCATGAGGAAAACATGGAAGCAGAGATCAACACAATTGAACTTGAATATCGGATCGATAAGATAATTAATGGTTTACCACCCAAGTGCCGGCAGATTTTCAAAATGAATAGGCTTGAAGGCCTCAGGAATGAGGAGATTGCAAAGCAGTTAAACCTTTCGAAGCGAACAGTAGAAACCCAGATTAGCAAGGCTTTGAAAATTCTCAGGAAAGAGCTGACGGATTACATTCCTGAAAGCTCCGCCATGTAAGGATTTTTAATTCTTGTTAATTAATTGATATTAAATAATTTGCTAAAATATTATCAAAGAAGATATTAATAACTATAAGTGAATTTTGACAGTTAAATGTCTTATAAACGATTCAGTATGAAAAAAGGTAAAATGCCTAATCATTACTTCAAAAAAAATATAGGTAAGGTTGTTGTCCCGGATGTGGAAGATAAATTGCAGGGTATCATTGCTGGAGAACCTGATGATTTTTCAAACATGATCAGGGAGCATGCCACCAATCTGCATATATTTGAAAGCATTAACACAGATGCAGACTGGAAGCTGGTAAACGAAAGATTGACCGGCAAATTGCCTGTAAATTATCGGAAGATATCCTGGCATGGCTATTTTTTAAGAATTGCTGCACTGGTGATTTTCACTGCCGGGCTTTCTTATGGCCTTTACCATTTGTTGACCAGCACAAATAGCAAAGAAAATACGGATTTTATTTCTGAGAATGCAGATCAGTTGTTCAGAGAAATTATTTTGCCTGATGGTTCGAGTGTGACCCTAAACAAAGGATCGCGAATATCTTATCGGAGTGATTTTGGAACCGAAACGCGAGAATTAATTCTTGAAGGAGAAGCGCTTTTCAATGTTGTATCGGGTTTAGCTATTCCGTTTCAGGTTTTCGTGGGCTCATCTGTTGTTAAAGTTACAGGTACCAGTTTTTCAGTTTCTGAAACCAGTGATGGATCAGTCAAGGTATCTGTTTTGACAGGTAAGGTGGAATTGTCTTCCAATGCCGGAGACCAGAAGAAAATTTGCATAGCAGCCAATCAATCAGGGTATATACTGAAAAATAACGAATTGAAAGTTGAAGAAGGAGTTTCTGCAAATGTTCTTTCATGGAAAACCGGTCACCTGGTTTTTAATCAGACGCCTCTTGATTCTGCACTCATGGATATAGCACATCACTTTGGCCGTACCCTTGCTTTGGAGAATGCACTCAAGGATGAAATTACTGCTGAATTTCAGAACCAACCACTTGGGGAAATTCTCAACGAGTTAAAACTGGTAGCAGGATTGCAGTTTGACACTACTGGGATGACACTCATAGTCAGAAAGTAGAAATTTCTGAATATGAGATTTCGGGAAAGAAACCGATGTCGCATTCCCGTTTTCATTTATACACTTCTTTTATTTACGGGATTGTCCATGCAGGCTCAGATGAGCGTGCTTGAGAGGGATGTTCATTTATCACAAACAACCGGACAAATTGATCAACTTTTAAAAGAAATTGCACGAAAAGGTAAATTTTCTTTTACCTATACATCCCAGATTCAGTCACAACGTTTTGCCTCGGTGTTGCACAAAAGACAATCGGTCAAAAATCATCTTGCTGATATTTTCCAATTTGACAGCATTCAGATTCTGGAGCAAAACAACAAAATTCTGCTGATTCCCTTATATAGAAAAACAAAAACCGTTACCCATGTCAGGTCAATTAAAGGCCTTGTTATTGATGGAAGAACCAGACAGCCCTTGCCTTATTCCAGCGTTTTTTTGAGTGATAAAAGCACCGGTACTATTACAAATCAGACAGGAAGGTTCGACCTGAAAATCCATACAGATGAATCCGGAGATACCCTGGGCATTTCTCATATCGGGTACAAAATGGTGACCATACCGTTATCTTCAATAGATACGTCAGCGCTGGTCATCAGGTTATCTTCCGATAAGGTTCAGATCAGCGAGGTTGTTGTTAAGCCACTTGATCCGATTTACATTCTGACCAAAGCCATCGAGTCCATTTCTGTTAACTATGATTGCAAGCCCGCTATTTACAAAGGATTTATTAGAGAATCCACACAACAGGATAAAAAAAATGTTTCACTATCCGAGGCCATCATCGATGTTTTTAAAGAACCATACACCTCCACAAGAGAAGACCAGATCAAAATATTCAAAGGAAGAAAAGGTGATAATCTTGTTGCCAAAGAGCTTGTGGATGTAGTGGTACAGGGGAGTCTCTACAATTCGCTGCAGCTTGATATTGTCAAGAACAGACCCACATTTCTGGATGCAGATTATTTTGCCTTATATCAGTACAGTCTTGAAAAAACTCTATCCCATCTGGAAAGACCTACCTATATTATTGCATTCAAACAACGTGAAGGTGTCAAATATCCATGTTACAAAGGGAAACTATATATTGATGTTGAGACACTTGCAATAGTTGGTGCCTTTTTTGAACTTTCAGAAAAAGAAATGAGCTATACTGAAGGTTTATATGTGAAGAAATCTCCGCGACGAATTGGTGTAAAGCCAATGCAAGCTAGTTATCAGGTTTTTTACAGGTTATATCACGGCAAATGGAACCTCAACAATGTTCGCAGTGAATTGTCGATTCGTGTCAGACGAAAGAAAGATAAGGAAATGAACAAGTTCAACTCCATATTTACTTCGGTATCTGAATTTGTGATTACCAGTAAGGATACTTCAAATATTGCACGATTCAAAGCTGATGAAATTTCAAGACCAAGAGATGTGCTGGTGGACCAGATTGGAGAAACCGACCTGACTTTCTGGGGCGATGAAAATATCATCATACCCGAAGAACCAATTGAAAAAGCCATTGTTCGATTCAACAGAAAAAACAACATCTTTTCAGATCAGGAAATCAGATCAATAAAAATTGAGGAGGAAAAGGAGTCGGATAGTTATCGGGTGAAAGAATCAAAGGACGACGAACAAGATGAAAGTATGAAAAAAGATGATAATTAGTTCTGAAAAAATAGATCATTACTATGACAAAAACCCAAATTAACCTGGTATTGAGGTTTTTACCTGTCGTCATGATTGGTTTCGTATCCGGTATGGGTATGAATCATCACACTAGTTCTTTTGTTGATGAACTAAAAGAAAAACTACGGTTATATAACAGAAATTTCCTCATGGAAAAAGCATTCCTGATGACTGACAGATTTGCTTACCGGCCAGGTGAGGAACTATGGTTCAAAGGATTTGTTGGCTCAAACAGCATGGAAACACAGGTAAATAGTGAAGACTTATTTATTAAATTAATTAATAGCAATGGGCAGGAAGTAGTTTATCGCAGGTATCCGCTTGACAATAACATGTCGTCAGGTCGCTTGATCATTCCGAAATCAACAATACCTGGAAAATACTGGCTTGTAGCATATACCGGATGGATGAAGAACAATTGTCCGGAAGAAGCCTTCAGAAAAGAGATTCTAGTAAGCAAGTATTATGAAAAAAGATTTTCTTTTGAGATTGCTTTCAACCAGGATGTATATTACTCCAGCGATACCCTAAAAGCCGATATCCGAATAGTTGATCAAACTGGCAAACCAATTGCTAATACTGATTTTGTATTCTCAATTGGCTCATACAGTGAAAGCAAATATAAAGGTGATGGAACAACAGATGCAGCTGGGTGTGCATCAGTAAACGGGGTAATCCCTGAAACCAAGGAATCGTTGATGCTTTCTGTTGCCATCCGGAACAGAAAAATATCAGGCGACTATGCAGTTGCAATACCCACAGTTACTTCTGAACCGGTTGTTTTATTTCAGGCAGAAGGAGGAAGACTGGTACAGGGATTGGAATGCAATATGTCTGTTCACGTTTTCAACAAAACGGGCCTGCCGGCCAGGATCACGGGAATAATTGTAGATCATAACGGCAATACACTACAAAGCCTGAAAACTGAAGTTAACGGCAAATGCATGTTCAATTATGTTCCTTCAGAAGATACCTGTTATTTAGAAATAACTGAACCAGCAGACATTCATAAGAAATATGCGCTTCCAATGGCGGAAAAAAAGGGTTTTGTAATCAGGCTTCTGGAACAATCAGCTGATTCCTTAAAGTTTCAGGTACTTGTCTCTGATCAGTATACTCAAGTAACAAATTGGGTTGCCGTAATGAATGGTCAGGTTGTTTGGAATCAAGTTGTTGATCTGTTCAGGACCAAAATCGTAAGCCTGTCGGTGAAGGATTTTCCCGAAGGTTTACTACAGGTTACAGTTTTTAACCAGGATTATAAGCCCTGGGCTGACCGTTTGGTTAGAATCGGTGAAAAATCAGGCAAATTCAGCATCAAATCGGATTTACCAGTTTATAAAAACCGGCAGCGCGTTACTCTGATGATTAATTGCCCGAAAGGCCTTTCAAACATTAACCTTGCCTTATCGGTGGCGTTGCATAACCTTTCTTACAATTCACAGAACACGAGTTTCACTTCATTTCTTAATACATATTTCTGCCAGGAGGGCGTTGCTTTTCCAAAAAATTCCGACCTGACCGAAGATATTGATCTGATAACAACGCAATATAAACCCGTGAATTGGGAGGATGTTCTTACAGACAATAACAACCGCAAACCTTATAAGCGAATAGACGGGCTGATAGGAAAAGTTGTGGACAAAAAGGAAAATATTTCTGAAAATGCAAAGATCAGGGTTACACACATCCCGAACTATCGTACATATGAAACCCAGTCAGATGGGAAAGGTGAATTCAGAGTTGGCTTCGGATCTGACCTGATCGATTTCAAATACCTCAATGTGAATGCCTATGACGCCTTCGGGAAAACCAGCCTGACTGCTGTTTTTGATCAGGATTATTCCGATAGATTAAAAGCGGCACTTATTGCAGAAACCGAAAACAAGCTAATGCAGAAAACTTCTGATATCCTGTCATATGGAGAACCTGATCTGATTTACGTATTAAGGTACGGGCCCGGTAAATTCAGGTCTGTTGCAGATCATGGAAAAAAGTATGATCCGAATCATTATGCCAATTACAAGAATGTGCCTGATATCATCCAGGATATTAAACCCTATCATGTGATTCACGGCAGGATAGTATTTGATAACGAGCAGGGCGGCAAGGATTCAAAAGGTGTTATTATTGCCATTGATGGATCATTGTGGGGAAATCACATTTCTGTACTCGAAAAACTATCACCCTCAGATATCACAAAGATCAGAATTTCTACATCACCTGTTGATGTACAAAAATATACTTCACTGAGTTTTGTAAGTGTAATTGAGATTAGTACCATTCAGGGTAAGTACAGGTACAGGCAACCTACATTTCAATTTGGTACAGACGCTTTGTACAAGGAAAAAGAGTTTTATTCTCCTGATTATACTCTGGAAACCACTAATTCTGTTGATAACCGTAAAACGCTATATTGGAATTCAGACCTTACTATGAACTCCGGCAATCCTTTACTGATTAAATTCTACACCTCAGATGTCAAAGGAATCTATGAATGTCAGTTAATCGGAGTTGATGCAACCGGTAAAACTATTGAAGGAACATATCACTTCAGGGTGGAGTAACTTCGGTCAGCTTCACATATCGTGTGATGAGAGTTTCTTCGATGAATGATTAACAATGGGTATGATCAGCAAAGCAGCCAGTCCGAGAAAGATATAAATCAGGTTGGTACATGAATGGGCAATCAATGCAAATACCTTACCGTCAACCTTATCAACGCCATAAATAAAAAGTGTTTCATAAACCATAAAGTGCCATGGTCCGATGCCCCCCTGAACCGGAGCCAGCATGGCAAGGCCTCCCATCAAAAAGGTGATCATGCCGGTCTGGATTGACAGGTGCGAGGTTGGCTCAAAAGCCAGAAAAATCACATAAAGCATGAAAAGCCACATCACGAAGATGAAGAGCGTATGACCTATGAATAACCATTTGTTCTCGAGCATGGCAATGGATTTCAGCCCCTCAAAAAAATTCTGTTTAATATGCCGTATCTTTTTTATCAATGTATTTCCCTGGTCACCCTTGTTTTTTTTATAATAGTGGTTGAAAAGGAAGAATGCCAAAATAAGCAAAAGTACAACAGTGATTCCGATCAGTATATTTCTAAGGGAAATCAGCTTGTATAGGTTTTCTTTCATCTCAGCATGCGTGTCGAAAAACGACATGAATACGCCAAACTGGCTGAGGATGATAATAACAGCCAGAACCATCAGGGTAATGAAATCAGCCATTCGTTCAACAAAAACAGTGCCGGCGAGCTTAACAAATGGGATCTTCTCATATCGGCTCATAATGGTACACCTGAATACTTCACCTGCCCGCGGTAAAATCAGGTTAACAAAATACAGGATTAAAACAGACAGGTAGGAATTATACAATTTGGGTTTGTAACCCAGCGGCCTGATAAGCATATTCCACCTCATGGCCCGGCTAATCTGTGACAATACACTGAAAAAAATCGACAGAATAATCCAGAAGTAGTTCAGATCTTTGAATGCAGACTTATATCTATCAAAAGGTTCATCCTTGTATACCCACCAGAAAACCAATACCCCTATTCCAAAAAATACCAGATATTTTAATACGTTCAGAACCTTTTTAATCATGACAAGCCTCAAAAATTCAAATGATGTACAAAGTTAATTAATTCTGATTTACTGTATATCAACCAGCATAATTATCTGAAATGTCGAAGTATAAAAAAGTGTTAATTTTGCTTTTTTTATGAAACCTCCACAAGTGTTACCAGGTTATGATCATGTTTATTGAAGAACATGGTTGTGAGTAAATTACATGATGAAACCATGAAGGAGCTGCTTTGGAATCGTTCCGTACTTCTTGTATTTATCGTTTCATTGTCACATGCCGGTCTGCATCTCAGGGCACAGGTAAATGATATTGATAGCCTGGGTGTTATCGAGAAACTGGTGGAAAGAAAGGATACGATGGTTTCATATCATACTCCCATAGATTTTTCCAGAAGGCCGATGTTGGAAAAACCCATTGACAGCGTATTGATGTATAGCAAATACAGTTCACGTTTTAGAAAAGAGCTGTACAACCTGCTCATCAGGCAAGGTACAAGGGATACAGTAAAAAAGTGGACTCCTTACAACAATGCGGGTATGGCAGCAATGGACGGCAAAATTATCAGGCGCATTGATTTTGTTAAGGTAGATATTTTTGCTTCTGAAGTTACGGATACAGGTTATGTACCGCGCGACTGGTTTGAAAAAACCATTAATACACTGCATCGCGATACACGTAATCAGGTTTTAAAGAGACATCTTTTAATAAAACCCGGTGATCAGTTGGATGTTTTTCTTGCGGCTGAGAACGAGCGTCTGTTCAGAAACCTGTCTTTCATCATGGATGCAAAATTCCTGGCCATTCCGGTTAATGGCACCGATTCTGTTGATCTGATACTGCTGACACAGGACATGCTTCCTGTGGGTTTGGAAGTTGATATGTCGAAAGCAACTCTGGCTGTTTTGGGACTGTCCAATCATAACATGCTGGGATTCGGACATCAATTGGAAGCCACAACCTATTGGGATATGGAGAATAAACCACACATCGGCTACAGGTTTTCCTATGGTACATCCAACCTGGCAGGAACATTTGCCTCAGGGAGAATGGAATATATTCATAAATGGAATCAGGAAACCTATTCGGTTAATTTTCTCCGGGATTTCAGAAGTACCAGTTTCAGGAATGCCGGCGGCTTTTTGTTTGAAAACACCGAATTGATCAGGAATGTTGTTTTGCTTGATACAACTCTTTACAATGTAAATCTGAAGTATTCCATAACAGACTTCTGGGCAGGGCGTCTTCTGCCGTTGAAATCCCGTTCAAAGTGGACCAAATCGGTTTTTTTTCTGACAGCACGGATCAATCAATATGAAAATCAGGACAAACAGACAACCTTAAGCGAGCATTTATACTCATTCCAGGACAAGACCTTGTTGCTTTTCTCTACCGGAATTTCGCACGAAGGATTCAAAAAAGATAAAATGATTTATACATTCGGCAGAGTCGAAGATGTTCCCTTCGGTTATCAATTCCAAATTACAGCAGGTCATGAATGGGGGCATGTGAAAAATCGTCCCTACCTGGGAATTGGGGCTGCCTTTGGCAATTATTTCAAGAACAGTACAGCGTATTGGTCTGCCCGCATAGCTTTCGGGGCTTTCATCAGCGAGGGGCTAATAGAACAAGGCGCCTTCAGGCTGCAAACAAATTACATTTCTCCGCTGTATCATCCCAATCGTTATCATTTCAGGCATCTGGTAAGTTATACTTATGTGCACGGGATCAAACGTTATCAGGGCGAGTATGTCAGTGTTGAGAACGGAAGCGGCGTAACTGGACTTTCGAGTCCGCTAATGCGCTGGAATAATAAGCTTGTATTAAACCTCGAAACTCAAATTTTCAGTCCTTATAAATTTCTTGGATTCCGTTTTGCCTTTTTCGGAAGGTTTGATCTTGGTGTTGTTACTGCAGAAAAACTAAGGATGGACGAAACCAGGTTGTTCATGGGCATCAACACCGGTGTCAGAATCAGAAATGACCAGTTGATTTTTGATAACATTGTAATCAGACTGGGTGTTTACCCGGGTATGCCCCATGATGCCACTGCCAGTTACTTTATTATTGATTACCTGGCACGCTCACGGTTCCAGGATTTTCTGCCAACAAAACCTTCAGTGGTTGATTACCGCTAAAAGCTGCTGCTCCTCTTTATTCCATCAACCTGCTCAAAATCTGTGTCATCTGTTCACGAGTCACATTTTTTGCGTTTTCAGGTGTTTTTACCGTAATATTGTTTTTCTGCAAGGGTTCGTATTTTTCAGCAATGAAATGCATGTTAAGGTACAGGAGTTTTAATTCAAATTCCATCAGCACGCCTTCAATTTCTTTGTATGGATTTGTGGAATTTGGATGTTTAAGCTTGATCTCCTCGGTAAAATAAACATCAATTGTTTCGTCTGTTTCGGGAAGTGTGATGATGCACCTTTTACAGTTAAAGCCCGCAATCTTTTTGGTGTCTTTGGTATATTCTATCTCCATTCCGTCCATGGTATCAAAACAGCACATCTGCTCGTCCCGGCCTCCTTTAAAGATGTAATGTTTTTCAAAAACTTTCAGAATGGTTGAACATTTGCGCGTGTGGAAGTTTGTGAACGCATTGATTTTATAAACACCCATAAACCCTTCAATGTTGTTTGATGCATGTTTTTCATTGAACAGCAGTTTCATTCGGCTTGGGAGTAAACTGGCGGTTTTTTTATCAATGTCGGGATTCAGATAGGTGATCTTGTAATCAATTCTTCCGGATATGATGGCACTTCGATCAGCGGATTTTTTGCATGAAGCACTAATAAAAGAAAATAATACGAGAATTGCGAGCAGATGATTTCTCATGTAGTTTTGTTAAATGCCTTTGTGCCGTTTACGTGTGTGGATAGGGCGAAGTTCAGAATCATTGATCAATACCCCCTTTTTCAAAGATAAAAATCATTATCGAGATGATTAACACACCGGCATTGAATAATGAATTATCTTTAATGTATTAATATAAAATATATTAGCATAAAAATACATTAAATGATAAATGTCATTCGGGAATCTGCCTGATTCATTATCTTTGTAATTCATTATTATCTGGGCTTTCACAAAATCACTCGATTTCGATATTTACAGAACATCAAAATTCAATATTATGCCATTCAATTTACGCAACCGCAGTTTCCTGAAACTATTGGATTTCACTCCCGCTGAGATCAAATTTCTACTGGATCTTTCATTCGATTTGAAAAAGGCAAAATACAGCGGTACTGAACTACCCCGCCTGACAGGCAAAAACATTGCCCTGATCTTTGAAAAGACTTCCACCCGTACACGATGTGCTTTTGAAGTCGCAGCACATGACCAGGGTGCGCATGTAACGTATCTTGACCCGGTGAGTTCACAAATAGGTCATAAAGAATCGGTGAAAGATACAGCCCGTGTGTTGGGCAGAATGTTCAACGGAATCGAGTACAGGGGATTTTCTCAAAAAACAGTCGAAGACCTGGCTGCCTATTCAGGAGTGCCAGTGTGGAATGGCCTTACCGATGAATTTCATCCTACCCAGGTGCTGGCAGACCTGATGACCATGATCGAGCATAGTGATAAACCCCTTAGCCAATTGAAATTCTGTTACCTGGGCGATGCCCGCAATAATATGGGTAATTCGCTGATGGTGGGTTGCGCCAAAATGGGAATCGATTTCAGGGCAGCTGCTCCAAAAGCCTGCCAACCTGCTGAAGCCCTTGTGAAAACTTGTAAAGATATAGCCTTGTCAACCGGCGCTTCGGTAACCATAACCGATGATGTTGCAAAAGCCGTCAAAGACGCTGATTTTCTGTACACCGACGTCTGGGTTTCCATGGGTGAACCTGCTTCTGTGTGGGACGAAAGAATTAGTCTGCTCAAGCCCTACCAGGTGAATATGGATGTATTGAAGCTGACGGGCAATAAAAATGTTAAATTCCTGCATTGCCTTCCGGCATATCACAACCGGCAAACTAAAATTGGTGAAGAAATCTATCAGAAATTCGGACTTGAATCCATGGAGGTTACTGAAGAAGTCTTTGAATCACCTGCTTCCATTGTTTTCGATGAGGCCGAAAACCGGGTTCATACCATTAAAGCAGTTATGGTGGCAACCCTTGGATCCTGAAATCGCTTTTAATCTTTTTATTCTTGTTTTACGTTTTGAGTTCTTATCTTTGCCCGGTTTAAAAACTAAATAATATTCATTTTTACATATGAGAATAGCTGAATTGTTAAAAAAGATTCGAATCCCCGCGATTTTACTGTTGCTTCTTTTTTCCAGCCAGGCTTTGATGGCTGCAGATGGGAAAATGCCTGCCATAGCTGGAATACGCATTGAGTTCATTCTCTTTGCAATAACATTGATCTGCGTCGCCATCTTTCACCACAAAACCATGTATGTGGCTTTAACAGGCCTGGCTGCAGTTCTCATTGTGAAATACCTGTTTACAGATTTCTCTTTCATTGATCATATTGTTGGCACCGAAGCACACGAAGGTGAATGGAGAATTCTCCTGAATCTGCTCGGTTTGCTGTTTGGATTTGCCATTCTGGCTGAGATTTTTAAAGAATCGAAATTCCCGGATATACTGCCTCATTACCTGCCTGACGACTGGAAGGGGGGCTTTGTTCTGCTGATCTTTGTATTTATTCTCTCTGCCTTTCTGGACAACATTGCCGCTGCAATGATCGGGGGAACCATTGCCATGGTTGTTTATAAAGGAAAATTGCATATTGGTTTCCTTGCAGCAATTATTGCGGCATCCAATGCCGGCGGAGCCGGAAGCGTTGTGGGTGATACCACAACCACTTTGATGTGGATCGACGGCGTGAATCCGCTCGATGTGCTGCACGCTTTTGTTGCTTCTTTTGCCGCACTATTGGTATTTGGTGTTGTGGGTTCAGTTCAACAGGATCGGTTTCACCGAATTAAAAAAGACGCCAGTAAAAGGATTAAGGTTGACTGGACCAGAATTGGTATCGTTTTTATGATCCTGGTTTGTGCCATAGCTACCAACTACTTCTTTGATTTTCCCGCATTGGGCGTATGGATCGGAATTCTCATCGGAAACCTGATCCGAAAAACACCCTGGCATGAAATGAAGAAAGCCTGGATGGGTACCGTGTTTCTGATGTCGCTGGTAACCATTGCCTCCCTCATGCCGGTTGAGGAACTGCCTCCGGCTTCGGCGTGGACTGCATTTGCACTCGGATTCATCTCCGCTGTATTTGATAATATTCCGCTCACCAAACTTTGTTTGGAACAGGGTGGTTATGATTGGGGCGTGCTGGCCTATGCAGTGGGCTTCGGCGGCTCCATGATCTGGTTCGGTTCTTCGGCGGGAGTGGCCATGTCAAACCTCTTTCCCGAAACCAGGAATACCGTAGATTATTTGAAAAAAGGCTGGCATGTAGCTTTAGCTTATGTAGTTGGGTTTGCAGTGATGGTATTTTTACTTGGCTGGCATCCGCATGCCCCCCATAAGCAAAAACACATACAGCAACAGGAAATGCTGATTGAAAGAGGTGACGACTAATTTTGTTGATTCAAAGACCTTGTTGGTAAATCGCTGTCAGGTTTCATAATATTTCCTATTTTTACATTATGGAATACCTGCTGGTCATACTCGGCGCCATATGTATCCTGGTCGGGGTTGTTGGTAGTATCTTGCCCGGTCTGCCTGGTCCCCCGTTAAGCTATCTGGGACTTCTCCTGATTCATTGGACCCGTTTTGCCCAGTTCTCATTGAAAATGCTCATAGTATGGGCTGTTATCGTACTTATTGTAGCTGTTCTTGATTATGTGGTTCCCATTTGGGGTACCAAAAAATTCGGCGGTACCAGAGCGGGCGTCAGGGGCAGCACCATCGGACTGATTGTTGGTGTCATATTGCTGCCCATGATGGGTATTGTGTTGGGGCCGTTTGGCTTGTTGGGTATTCTGGGAGGGCCGTTTATCGGGGCATTGATTGGTGAGCGGTCAGCTGGTCAGGACTCACAGAAAGCCATGCGTGCAGCCATCGGATCCTTCATCGGATTTCTTGCAGGAACTTTTATGAAAATTGCCGTATCTGCAGTGCTTGCCTTTTATTTCTTTGCTGCCCTGATCAAGGCCGTCCTTAACTGATGTGAAGCGTTATTTCAGGTTAACCAGGTTATTCTTAAAAGCATATATTACAAGCGAAAGAGAATTCCGGCACCCGGTTTTGTCGAGCAGGTTAGCCCGGTGGTTTTCTACTGTTCGTTCACTTATAAACAACTTATTGGCTATTTCAGCTGAACTCAATCCTTCACAAATCAGGTTCAGAATTTCATTTTCGCGCTGCGACAGGCTAATCTGAACTGACGATTGCCTGTTTCTGATCAGGGTCAGCAACAGGCTCTGCGAAAAATAGGTTCTGCCACTTAAAATCATTCTGATGGCAGCCTTGAGCTCTTCATTTTCCGCATCTTTCAGAATGAAGCCGCTAACCCCGTTTTCAATGACACTGTTGTAATATTGTTCATCCCCGTACATCGATATAACCAGAATTTTCATGTTGGGATCTTCCTGCAACAGGGTCCGGCTAGCCTCAATGCCATTCACAATGGGCATGTTGATATCCATGATGATCAGATCGGGTTTGAGCGGTCGGGCAGCTTCAATAAGTTCTTTCCCGTTTGAAACATCTGCGATTACCTCTATATCTTTCAGGTCTTCAAGAATCAGCTTGAGTCCCTGCCTGAATAAGGTGTGATCATCCGCCAGGATAACTTTGTATTTCTTATCTTGCATCAGCAGGTTTCGGATTAGTAATTATGGCAAAATTGACTTCAAAGCCACTTCCGGGACTGGTATGAATTTCATATTCACCTCCCAGTGATTTGATCCGGGTTATTATATTGTTGATTCCCATTCCTTTAACCGGAGAGTTGGTGCTTTGCGAAACATCAAAACCAATACCATCGTCCCTGTAATTACATAACAAAACTGAATCAATAAAGTCCATGTTAATATAAATATTTTTTGCATGGGCATGACGCACGGTATTGTTAATCAGCTCTTTGAAAACCCTGTAGATTACTGATTCAACCGTAATCGGAAACCGCATTTCGGAAATGTTATTGGAAAAAGAAATTCGGATGTCATCTGAAAACAGATTGATGATACCTTTTATTGCGGAATACAAGCCAAAATTTTCGAGAACATGCGGACTCATGTCATTAGAAATGGTCTTCACAGAATCAATCAGGTCGCGGGAAATTTTTTCTATCTGACCGGCGATTTCATTTTTTCTCTCAGCGTCAGTTGATTCTGAAAATGAAGAAGTGTAAATTTTTAAGGCTGATATCAGCGGACCGATTTCATCATGCAAGTCCCTGGCAATCCGTGAACGTTCCTGCTCTTCTGTTTGTATTATGGTTTCGAATAGCTTGCGGGCCATCAATTTGCGTTCGGTGAGGTCGCGTATAACAGTGAGGATTGCCTTTTTCTGGTTAAATACAATCGGAACACTGTTGATTTCGTAAGGAACAACTTTGCCGTGAGCAGGTGATTTAACTTCAATTTCCATAATGCCTGTTGGAAATCCTTTATGCATTGAAGAAACACGCTCAAGAATAGAGGCCTTAAAGTCGGGCAGCAAATAATCAATCATGCTGACTGAAGACAGAAATTCACGCGTAACGCCAAATTGCTTGTACAAGGCTTCATTGGCTTCAATGAACTGCAAATCATAATCAGTTATGATCATGCAATCGCCTGCGCATTGGAAAATGTTCCTGAAGTTAGCTTCATTTTCCTGGAGCTTCTCATACATTTCAATGAGTGCAGTGGTCCGTTCATCAATGATGGCTTCAAGTTGCATCCGGTACCGGGCCAGTTCTGTCTGTTGAACCGATCTTTCTATTGAACGGCTTACGAAAAAGTGCAGGGAGTCGGTATAGAAGTTTTTGCTGTCTCTGACCATAATTGAAAACGCACCGGCAAGAAGAACAGAAAGAAATTTGTCTTCGTTTCCTTCATCAAAAAGAACAATGAGTGGCACTTGTTTTAATAAAGGAATCAGATCAACACTGATCCCGTCAGGCAGGGAATAGTCGCCGATAACTGCACTTACAGAAGTATTCTCGATAATATGTCTTGCGGATGATATTGTATCAGCCTGTATTGTAATCAGATCAGGGTCTTTTACGATAAAAGTCTGCCTGATGGTTATATAAACATCCGAGGATGCTGTGACAATGAGTATTGTTTTGGTCAGATTTTGCATTAGCACTATAGGTGAGGCATTCAGAAACGGTAATAAAAAAACCGGAGGGTCAGGCTTATTGTCATGACCAACAGCTTAAATATTTCAGGGATTAAATATATTATAAAATGTATCCAAAGCCCCACAAAAATCACAAACAATTTCAATCAATTGTGTATTTTTATACCATATCCTATGCAACCATGAGTTATTCAAAGAAATCATATATGCTGTTTGCAGCATTTTGCCTGTTCTTGAATGTCGCGGTAAAATCACAGCAGCCGGATTATTATAGTGTTTATGATTATCGTAGTTTTAGAAAAGAGAAGGCGTTTCTGGAACCAGTCGACTTTATAAATGTTGATATACAAAGAATTAACGCAGTTATTTTTCATCTTACCAATGAAACACGTTTGGCCCATAAGCTCAGCCCGCTGATGCATTCAACCGAACTTGAAATGGCAGCTTTGATGCATGCAAGGGATATGAACAACGGGAGTTTTTTCAGCCATTTCAATGAAACAGATGCCAGCAAAAGAACGCCCAATGACCGGGCAAAATTATGCCTGGTTACCAATCCCTTCCTGGCCGAAAATATCATCGAGGGGTTTGGTTTGCAGTACCAGCCCAATGAAACGGTTTACACGAGAGGCCCTGGTAAATTCAGTAAAACAGCGGAAGGAGTACTGATAAAGCCACATACCTATTTGTCACTTGGTGAAACTTTTATTAAAGGCTGGATGAATTCCAGAGACCACCGGAACAATCTGCTTTCAAAGGATGCGCTTCAGCTGGGTTGCGGTGTGGTTTATTATGTCAATCATGAGTTCAATGAAATGCCTTCATTTCTTGCAGTTCAGTGTTTCCAGTTATATCAGCCCATCATTCCGGCAAATCCTTAAAAACGAATCTGATACTTTTATTCAGATAAATGCAGCGTTCAGAATATGAATACGTCATTAATACAGCATACATGATTCCGGATAAAGGAAACCCGATTCACCAGGACCTGATAGAACGGTGTGCTCAGGGTAACCGGCTGGCGCAGAAAGAATTGTACAGGCTTTATAATAAAGCAATGTATAATACCTGTTTCCGCATACTTAACAATCAGGTCGAAGCAGAAGATGTGATGCAGGAATCCTTTCTGGCAGCCTTTACCAAGATCAGTTCTTATAAGGGTGAAGTGAGTTTCGGATCATGGCTGAAAAGGATCGTAATTAATAAGTCCATTGATATACTGAGGGCCAGGAAGATCAAATTTGAGGAATTGAATGAAAAATCATATAACCTGGCCGCACCTGATGACCATGATGCTGGCGTTGAAGGAGATCATGCAGCAATGGTTGAGAAAATCAGGGAGGCAGTTAAGAAGTTACCTGACGGATTCAGGGTTGTTCTGACACTGTCGCTTTTTGAAGGTTATGATCATGAGGAGATTGCATTGATACTGCAGATCAGTGAATCAACATCAAGATCACAATTGGTAAGGGCAAAAAGAAAGCTTATTGATTATTTAAAAAGTAGTCAACATGAAGACTATAGATGATTTTATCAAAGAGAACCTGGAGTACTTCAATAATGATGGCCCACCTGAAGGACATTTTGAGCATTTTGAAGCCAGGTTGGAGAAACAGGAAAAACAAGGAATCAGGCAGATGCGTCTTGTTGTCCTGAGAGTTGCAGCATCGGTTTTCCTGGGTCTTGTTCTTTCATACACGGCTTGGCTTGAGTTCAGGTATCTTAACCAGAGAGCAGACGGTATTTATATGTCTGCATTTTACCCTGAGCTGAAAGAAGCTGAAAGTTTCTACAATGCCCAGCTTGCAAAAAAGTACAGTGAAGTTCAGAAGCTTCAGTTGGGTGGGGATGGTATTGAGAAAAAACTGATCGCCAGGGAGCTTTCTGATATGAATGCCCGCGTGCGCGATATGAAGAAAGACCTGAGAAACAATCCTGAAGACGAACGAATTATGAATGCGATTATCAATATGTACCAGTTGAAAATTGAACTTATTGACATGATCATTGAACGAGCAAACCAATCAACAATTTCAATTCTTTAATTTTCTTCATCATGAAAACCAATATATATATAAATAGAATCAGCAAAGTATTGACAGCATTGTTCATTACTTTAAATATAGCTGCACAGGGTGGTGACACCTTCAATAAAGAGATCAAAAAGGAATTCCCGGTAACTGCACAAACCCGTTTGGAAGTCTCAAATAAGTTTGGCAATGTGGATGTTACCAACAGAGATGATTCGCAGGTTGCCATCAAGGTCATGGTGCAGGTTAAAGGCAGAGACCAGCGCAGGGCTGAAGAAGTGCTGAAGATGATCAATATCAACGTATCGCAGGAGGGTGACCTGATAAAGGCCGTAACGGAAATTGACGATGATTTTGGCAAGTTTTTCAAAGGGTTCAACACCGGCAGCGAAGGACTTGAGATCAATTATACCGTTTCAATGCCCAAATCAGTTCCGTTAAAACTGTTTAACAAATACGGTAATGTTTTTATTGATGAACTGACATCCACTTCGTTGCTTGACATTAAATATGGTAAGCTTACAGCCAACAGGCTGACTCATGATTCACGCGAACCATTAACCAAGGTTTATCTTTCCTATTCCAATGGCACCCTTCAGGAAGCAAAATGGATAGAACTGGATATCAAGTATTCCAAAGTCAACATTGTTGAAAGCAAAGCCCTTGCTATTATAAGCAAATATTCCAAGGTGTATGTAACCCATGGAAGTTCTATTGTAAGTGAAAGTAAATATGACACTTATGAAATAGGCAAGCTGAACAATTTTGTTTCCACAGCTGCTTATGGTCATTTTGCGATTGAAAGCCTGACTGGTAGGTTACAACTTGAAACCAAATACACTGATGTAACGGTAAGTGAAATTTCAGAAGGATTTGAAGGTGTCAAGGTAAGCAACAGTTATGGTTCATACAGATTGGGTATTGATCAGGAAGCTTCCTACAGGCTTAACGGGTATTCAAAATATTGCAATATCTCTTATCCTTCCGAAAATGCCCGTGTAAACCGGTTCAACGAGAACAATGAAATGAAGGTGGTCGGGGTGATCGGAACCAGCTCCAATCCAAAAGCCGAAGTATCCATTAATTCGAGCTATGGCAATGTGAAGCTGATGAGGTAGAACCAAGAACCAAGAACATGAGCTTATTGCTATGGCCAATGGCTAAAAGCTAACGGCCAATGGCTACAAACTAATACCTGTACCAGGCTGCCGGTTTTTTATTAACATCCCGGCATTAAAATGTATAAATAGATATCTTTGCAGGGAATGATTTCCTTGTATGAGTAATTATATTGTTTCAGCCAGAAAATACCGCCCGGCCAATTTTGATACAGTGGTGGGCCAGCCTTCAGTTACCAATACATTGAAGAGTGCCGTAAGAACGGGTAAAATTGCTCATGCTTATTTGTTCTGCGGCCCCAGAGGCGTGGGGAAAACCACATGTGCCCGTATTTTCGCTAAAACACTCAATTGTTTCAATCTTACCGCCTCTACGGAAGCCTGTGACCAGTGTGAATCATGCAGGGCATTTACTGAGTCCCGCTCATTCAACATTCATGAATTGGATGCTGCTTCAAATAACTCTGTCGATGACATCCGAAACCTGATCGATAAAGTGCGGATTCTTCCGCAGGTTGGAAAATACAGTATTTACATTATTGATGAGGTTCATATGTTGTCACAGGCAGCTTTTAACGCCTTCCTGAAAACTCTCGAAGAACCGCCTGAGCATGCCATATTTGTGCTGGCAACCACTGAAAAACATAAAATCATACCCACCATACTTTCAAGGTGTCAGATCTTTGACTTTCAGCGGATCAGGATTGAAGACATAGTGAGTTACCTTGCCAAGGTCGCCAAGCTGGAACAGATCAACTATGAAGAGGAAGCGCTTAATGTAATTGCACTTAAGGCTGACGGGGCCATGCGGGATGCACTTTCAATTTTTGACCAGGTGGTGAGTTTCTCGGGTGGCAATGTTACGTATCATGAAGTACTTGACAACCTGAATGTGCTTGATTATGAGTACTATTTCAGGATGGTCGAAGCATTTCTGGAATGCAATACAGCCAAGGTACTTACTACCTTCAACGAAATCCTTCAGCGGGGTTTCGATGGACAAAATTTCTTATCAGGCCTTTCCTCACATTTCAGAGACCTGTTGGTTTGTCATGACCCATCCACGCTTGAATTGCTTGAAGTGAGCGATGTGCTTAAAACCCGATACAGGCAGCAGGCACTTATGTGCTCTGATGATTTTCTCTTTGCCGCACTTGAAATTTGCAGCCAGTGCGAACTGTCGTTTAAGGCAAGTCGCAATCAAAGGCTCCATGTTGAGCTGGCACTGATCAGGCTGTGTAATATCAGTCCCGAAAAAAAAAACCTGTTAAGTGAACGGGATGTTCTGGAAGTCCCGGATATTTCCAAAAAGTCAAATAATACTGCAAAATCTGCTGCAAATGCCGCAGTTACTGTGACTTCCCCGACCGACACCAGGAATAGCCAAACCCATGTACCGCAGCCTGTTACTAACGAAACCAACAATACTATCAAGGCTCCAAGAAGCATATCAATTAAAGATGCACTTAATGGTATTTCAGTGAATGACATTGCCGATGAACAAACTGATTCCGTTGCTGAGAGTACAGAACCGGAATCCTTTGAAATCGCAGAAGCGAAGCCTTTGACTTCTGAATTTTTGGATCAGTGCTGGAATGCATATATTGCACTGATACGTGATGAAAGGCCACGCATGGCGGTTTCCCTCAAAAATTCAAAACCCAGAATAGAAGAGGGTTGCCGAATTACAGTGGAGCTGAATAATTTATCCCAGCTTGAAGACTTCAGAAATAACACCCAAAATGATCTTGAAAAATTCCTGCGCCGGGAGACGCGCAATATCCAGTTACGCATTGAAGCAGCGTTGGCGGAAACAAAAGAATCTGTATCGGTGAAATTGTATACAAGTGAGGAAAAATTCCGGTATCTCAGCCAGAAGAATCCGTCACTTGCCAGTTTCAAGCAAAAACTAAACCTGGAACTTGAATAAAAAACTGAATATGAACCAACAAAAGATTACCCTCGAAAATGGCGTTTTAAAGGTACCCGAAGAGCCAGTCATACCTTTTATTGAAGGTGATGGCACAGGACCTGATATCTGGGCAGCTTCGGTTAAAGTTTTTGATGCTGCTGTTGAAAAGGCATATCATGGAAAGAAAAAAATTCAATGGAAGGAAGTGCTGGCCGGTCAGAAAGCTTTTGACAAAACCGGAAACTGGTTGCCCGATGAAACCTTGCAAACCATCAGGGAATACCTGGTGGCTATTAAAGGACCGCTTACCACCCCGATAGGAGGTGGAATCCGTTCACTGAATGTTGCCCTGCGGCAAATCCTCGATTTGTATGTTTGCTTACGTCCCGTAAGGTATTACCAGGGTGTTCCGTCTCCTGTTAAGGATCCTTCAACTACCGATATGGTCATTTTCAGGGAAAATGCTGAGGATATTTATGCCGGTATTGAATGGATGGACGGCACTGATGAAGTGAAGAAGGTGATCTCATTCCTTCAAAATGAAATGAAAGTCAAAAAAATCAGGTTTCCCCTGAGTTCGTCAATCGGCATCAAACCGGTTTCAAAAGAAGGAACCGAACGCCTGGTAAGAGCGGCTATCTTGTATGCCATTCAACAGGACAGGTCTTCGGTTACCCTGGTTCACAAGGGCAACATCATGAAGTTCACCGAGGGCGCATTTCGCGATTGGGGTTATCAGCTGGCTAAAAACGAGTTCGGAGCAGTTGAAATCGATGGTGGCCCCTGGTGCTCATTTACCAATCCGAAAACAGGCCAGACCATTGTAATCAAAGATGTCATTGCCGATGCATTCCTGCAGCAGATACTTACGCGTCCGGCAGAATATTCAGTTATTGCCACCCTGAATCTGAACGGCGACTACATATCTGACGCCCTGGCTGCAATAGTGGGAGGCATTGGCATTGCCCCCGGTGCCAACATCAACTATGTAACAGGTCATGCCGTTTTTGAAGCCACCCATGGTACCGCTCCAAAATACGCGGGGAAAGACATGGTCAACCCGGGTTCACTCATTCTCTCCGGGGCCATGATGTTTGAATACCTGGGATGGCCCGAAGCCAACGCATTAATTGTGAAAGGCTTGCAGGGAGCTATCCGGTCAAAAAGGGTTACCTATGACTTTGAAAGGCTCATGGAAGGTGCCACAAAATTAAAATGCTCCGAATTCGGAGACGAGATTATCAGAAATATGTAAATGAATGTTGCTGCTATAGATGCTTTTTTCATAATTTTGTTGTTTATTATAAACCCGAAAAACAATTGAATATGCTGAATAAGAAAGTTGAAAAGATACTCAACGAACAGGTTGAGAAAGAAGGTTACTCTTCTTCTCTGTACCTGGCAATGGCCTCTTGGTCCGAAGTTAACGGAATGGCCGGTGTGGCTGGTTGGCTTTATGCACAATCTGATGAAGAAAGAATGCACATGCTCAAAATCATCAAATTTATCAATGAACGGGGTGGAAAGGCTGTTGTGCCGGCATTCAAACAACCAGGCAAGGATTATCCCTCAGTAAAAAAAATGTTTGAAGAAGTATTGAAACATGAACAATATATTTCGGCATCTATTAATGAAATAGTTGCCTTATGCATGGCTGAAAAAGATTATACGACACACAACTGGATACAATGGTTTGTTAGTGAGCAGATTGAAGAGGAAGCCAATGCCACCGCTATATTGGATAAGCTGAACATGCTGGGCGATAAGAATCTCTATGTTTTTGACCGGGATATCATGTCGCTGCGCGGAGAAGATTAGTAAATTGTTGAATACATTTCCTGAATACAGGGATGCTTCATTCTTTAAACTTTTTCAGGATGGAAATGCTCCATCCTGAAATGTTTTTATATTTTTTGATGATATTGTAAATAAAAATCTATGGCTATTTCTGGCATTCTGAATAAGTTCTTTGGTAGTAAATCGCAGCGTGATATCAAGGAAGTTTTGCCTTTATTGAACAAAATCCGTGAGGCTTACGAAGTTATTAAGCGACTTTCAAACGATGAATTAAGGGCTAAAACCGCCGAAATAAAGAATTACGTCCGGAATTCGGTTAATGAATTGGAAAAACGCATTCAGGACATGAAGCAACAGGTTGAATCAGGTAACCTGGATGTTGAAAAGATGGAAGATCTTTACAGGGAAATTGACAAAACTGAAAAGGAGATTTTGACTGAATTAGAGAAGGCTCTCCTTGAAGTTTTGCCTGATGCATTTTCCATTGTTAAAGAAACTGCGCGCCGGTTTGCAGAAAATGACTACATAGAAGTCACAGCAACCGAAATGGATAGGGACATTGCCTCGCAGCGCAACAGTGTTGAAATTCACGGCGATAAGGCAAGGTATATGAGCACCTGGCTGGCCGGTGGCAATCCGGTGAAGTGGGATATGGTTCATTATGACGAACAGCTGATTGGTGGTATCGTACTGCACAGTGGAAAGATTTCCGAAATGGCTACCGGTGAAGGGAAAACTTTGGTTGCAACCCTGCCTGTTTTTCTGAATGCCCTTGCAGGCCGGGGAGTTCACATTGTTACAGTAAATGATTACCTGTCAAAACGCGACTCGGAATGGATGGGCCCCATTTATGAATTCAACGGGCTTGCGGTGGATTGCATCGACAAGCACCAACCCAATTCCGACAGTCGGAGAAAAGCATACCTGGCGGATATTACCTATGGTACCAACAATGAGTTTGGCTTTGATTACCTCAGGGATAACATGGCAGGCAATACAAACGACCTGGTTCAGCGAAAACACCATTATGCCATAGTTGACGAGGTGGACTCTGTGCTTATTGATGATGCCCGGACTCCGCTTATCATTTCAGGTCCCATTCCCAAAGGTGACGATCAGTCATTTGATGAATTCAAGCCCCAGGTTGAAAAACTGGTTAATGTACAGAGAACCCTGGCTACCAATTTGCTTGCCGAAGCCAAAAAGCTGATTGCTGAAGGCAAAACGGAAGATGGCGGATTCAAATTGCTGCAATCTTTCAAGGGCCTTCCGAAGAACAAACCGCTGATTAAGTTTCTCAGTGAACAGGGAAACAAAGCCTTACTCCTGAAAACTGAAAATTTCTACATGCAGGAGAATAATAAAAATATGCATGTGGTCACTGATGACCTGTTTTTCATCATCGACGAAAAACAGAATTCTGTTGAAATGACTGAGAAAGGTACTGATCTGATCACCGGAAGCGCTTCAGATCCGTCGTTTTTCATCATGCCTGATATCGGATCGGAAATTGCTGAATTGGAGAAGTCCGCTGTCAGCCCGGAAGAGAAAGTTGCCTTGAAAGATAAACTCCTGCAGGATTATGCCATTAAGTCCGACCGCATTCACACGGTGAACCAGTTACTCAAGGCATATACCATGTTTGAACGTGATGTGGATTACGTGGTAATGGACAACAAGGTAAAGATCGTGGATGAACAGACAGGTCGTATTCTCGAAGGCAGGAGGTATTCAGAAGGACTGCACCAGGCTATTGAGGCAAAGGAAAAGGTAAAAGTTGAGGCAGCTACCCAGACTTTTGCAACCATTACCCTGCAGAATTACTTCAGAATGTATCACAAGCTTGCCGGTATGACCGGTACTGCTGAAACCGAAGCTGCTGAATTGTGGAATATTTACAAGCTGGATGTTGTGGTGATTCCCACGCACCGGCAGGTAATCCGTGACGACCGGGAAGATCTGATATACCGTACGAAACGGGAGAAATACAATGCCGTTATCGAGGAGATTGTTAACCTGTATAACAATGGCAGGCCGGTTCTGGTGGGTACAACCTCAGTTGAAATCTCCGAGTTGCTGAGCCGGATGCTCAAGCTAAAAGGCATTAAGCACAATGTGCTCAACGCGAAACTCCACCAGCGCGAAGCCGATATTGTTGCCGAGGCCGGAAAGACCGGAACCGTTACCATAGCTACCAATATGGCCGGTAGGGGTACCGATATCAAATTGAGCGAAGATGTACGTAAAGCCGGTGGACTGGCCATAATTGGTACTGAACGTCATGAATCACGAAGGGTCGACAGGCAGTTGCGCGGCCGTGCAGGCCGGCAGGGCGACCCCGGTTCATCCCAGTTTTATGTATCACTTGAAGACGACCTGATGCGCCTGTTTGCCTCTGACCGGATTGCCGGCTGGATGGCCAAAATGGGTTGGAATGAGGGTGAACCGATACAGGCAAAGATGATTACCCAGTCCATTGAAAGAGCCCAGAAAAAGGTTGAGGAGAATAACTTTGGCATCAGAAAGCATTTGCTGGAATATGATGATGTGATGAATTCCCAGCGCGAAGTTATTTATACCAAAAGGCGTCATGCGTTGTATGGTGAGCGGACGCAACTTGATGTTGCCAACATAATGTATGATGTTTGTGAGAGCCTGATCAACCAGTTGCATGGTGATGTGGATTATGAGGAATTCAAATTCAGCATGCTCCGGCAATTGTCAATTGAACCCCCGGTTTCTCAGCAGGAATACAATAAGCTGTCATCAAATGAGATAATCGAGAAAACCTATAAATTGCTTCGTGAAACTTATGTACGCAAGCAATCCTTGATATCCAAACAGGCTTTTCCCGTAATCAAGGATGTGTTTGAGAAACAGGGAAAACTTTATGAGAATATCGTGGTACCCATTACCGATGGCACCAAGGTGTTCCATATTCTCACGAACCTCGAGAAAGCTTATAATTCAAACGCGGAAGAATTGGCCAAATCATTTGAAAAAACCATTCTTTTACATACAATTGATGAAGCCTGGAAGGAACACCTGCGTGAACTGGATGATCTGAGACAATCAGTGCGGACAGCTACCTATGAACAAAAGGATCCGCTGCTCATTTACAAGTTTGAATCATTTGAATTGTTCCGGACCATGATCGACAAGATCAATAAAGATGTTTGCAGTGTGTTGCTGCGTGGACAGATACCGATTCGCGATTCAAGCGGTGTTCAGCGAGCCCAGGCTCCTAAACGTACAGATTTCAGCAAGATGGAAGCCAATAAAAAGGAGTATCAGCCTGAAAGCGCACCCGGCCAAAAGAAGGACGAACATGTTCAACCCATACGGGTAGAGAAAAAAGTCGGAAGGAATGACCCCTGTCCCTGCGGCAGCGGAAAAAAATACAAACATTGCCACGGGGCACAAAGCATGGCTGAAAAGATATAATTGAGCCTGTTACAAAAAAAACCTGCAACCATAATGATTGCAGGTTTTTTTGTGAAATTGCATGATGATTATTTCATGGCTTCTTCGGGAATGGCCATATCGGGCGTGATACTCTTAAAGTTTTTGGTGCCCTTCCATTCATTTTCATATTTTCCCAACTGTTCAGGAATGAATTTTGCAAGCTTTTTATTCATGGCTTCAATTTTATCCTGAGGAGTTTCAACTGGAGGCTTGGAATTAATCAATTCTTTGGCTCTTTGAAAACGATCATCCGATGAAGCAATCGGGTTAAAACCTACCCTGGCTTTCATAGCACCCATGATCACATCAACCAGAATTATATAGGTACCCCCTTCTTTAAGATCACATGCAACAAATTCCTTATTTTCAGATGAGGCCCATAAAAGCTGCTGACCCGGATCAAGTTCATAGCGCATGTAGTTCTGCCCCTTGAATGCACCAATGTATTTATCCTGGTGAAAGAATTCAAAGGAAATTGCGAAACCCATACCGGTTACCCTGGTAAAGTAAACAACAGCTTTCCCGGGTGCAGGAGGCTGAAATCCTTGTGCCACAATGTTTGATGCGCTTATGAAAGCAGTCAGCAGAACACATACAAAAAATTTTGTTTTCATTTGTGATAGATTTATTGTTTATTAAGACATCTTGAAGATCATATCGGCTTGTTGCATAATTATTTCATCTTCTTCGACAGATGCTCCAGCTTGTTATAAAGTATTTCACTTACGGGGGCAAGCGGAAGCCTCAGGTTATTGGGCGATATCTTCATGATATCAAGCATCGCCTTGATGCCTGCAGGATTTCCTTCTTCAAAGAGTGCGTTGGTAATTTCAAGCAATTTATAATGCAAAGCTTTTGCTTTGGCCATTTCATTTTTAAGGGCAAAACCCACCATCTCAGACAGTTCTTTAGGATAGGCATTCCCAGCTACCGAAATGACGCCGGATCCGCCTACTGCTATTATGGGTAATGCAAGTGCGTCATCTCCACTGATTACCAAAAAGTTCTTCGGTTTGTTATGGATGATCTGCATGACCTGGCCCATGTTCCCCGAAGCCTCTTTGGTTGCTATGATGTTGGAGAATTCACCTGCAAGTTTTACAGTAGTTTCTGCAGAAATGTTCGACCCGGTGCGTCCCGGAACATTGTAAATAATAACCGGAACCGGACTGGCGGTGGCGATAGCCTTAAAATGAAGGTAGAGTCCCTGTTGTGAAGGTTTGTTATAATAAGGTGCAACAGACAGTATTGCGTCAATGCAATTGAAATCCTGGTAATTTATGCTATCCAGGATTTCCTGGGTATTGTTACCTCCAATTCCCACAACAACAGGAATTCTTCCGGCAACAGTATCTGTAACAAAATTGATGACTGCTTTTTTCTCATCCTTGGTAAGTGTTACAGATTCACCGGTTGTACCCAATGCAACCACATAATTAACACCGCCTTTGATGATGTGCTCCAATAATTTGCCCAGTGATTTAAAATCAATACTGCCATCATTTCTGAATGGAGTTACAATGGCAACACCAGTGCCTGTATATTTCTTTTGGTTCATAATGGGCTAATTTTTAATAATTGAAAGGTAATGTAAAAGCTGGTTTATGAGAAAACTCAATTGAAGCTCCGTTTCAGTCTTTTTTTCAATATCCGCTTCAATTTCTGCATTAGTCTTCTTCTTCCCCGATTCTTTCTTGATTTCTTTCTGGAGATTCCTCATGGTGTCTTTCTCCTTTTCAATGTCAATCATGAAATCCAGAATCTGGTCATTGGGCGAAAACTTACCAGCCTTAAAAGCAGCGGGTGACAGAGCGGTTATATACTGAATGGGATAGTGATCTTCCAGACTAAGGTTGATCAGCAGGTCAAAAGGTTCCTTGATAAATTGATCTATGGTGGAAGAAACTGGTTTTGAGTACCAATTCAGCTCATTCTTTGAAAAAAAATCAAATCCTTTTCGGTAAAGGTAATTGTCAATTAACTTCTTGCTGTCAACATAACCCAATACGGTTACTTTTCTTTTTTCATGTGACAGATCTTTCACCAGATCCCGGATGATCTCAAAACTTACCGATTCTGTTGCATTGTAAATAATGCCGATGTGCCCGGCTTTATTGATGTTGCAAACAACAGGCTTTCGGATATGAGTCGACAGGTGTTTGTTCAGCACCCTGCGACCCACATACGCTTTGATATTATTCATCAACTTCATGGTGCAATTTTAAGAAAAATATATGGATAATAATCAAAACACCACGAATTGATTTGGGGTTAAAGGGTGCTGATAGACTAATTTCCGTCGATGGTCTACAAAATCGTGGCATACTTCTATATTTGTTTGCCTCAAATTATGTAACTTCTATCTTTATCCCAAAATATTTACAGGTTATGAATAAAATGAATGTTTTGGTATTTTTTGTTTTGTTGTTCATCTTTTCAGGCATATCTGCCCAACAGGATCAGGCCTGGACGTTGGAAGCATGCATTAATCATGCTTTAGAGCAAAACATACAGGTAAGGAAAAGCAACCTGAATAATCAATCGTTGGATCTATATCTTGACCAGGCAAAGGCATCGCGTCTGCCGAATTTAAGTGCTTCTGCCAGTCAGAATTTCAATTGGGCAAGACCTATATCACAATTAGATCCAGAGGCTATAAATCCTTTAAAAGGTTCTACCGGTTCAAGTTATTCTTTGAACAGCGGAGTTACCGTATTTAATGGTGGCAGACTGAAAACCCAGGTTAAACAGGCAGAGCTTGATGTGCAAAATGGCCAACTGAGCCTGGAGGCTACGAAGGAATCAATCAGTCTTAACATACTCAATGCGTTCTTGCAGGTACTTTATGCTGAGGAGCAGGTAAAGAACGCCGAAAAGCAGATTGAATCCACAACTGGTCAGCTGACACTGGCAGAGGAACGACTGTCACTGGGAGCTATTTCGCAGGCTGATTATACCCAGGTGAAATCACAGCTTGCCAATGAGAAACTAACTCTTGCCAATGCCACCAGTCAGCTTGCCCTTTCAAAGGTGAATCTGATGCAGCTGATGGAATTGCCGGTCACTGAAAGTTTTGAGATTGTGCGTCCCGACCTGGAAGTAACCATTAATCAGAATCGAATGCCTGATGTGCAATCTGTTTATGATACAGCTTTGGCCATCAAGCCTCAAATAAAAAGTGCAGCCATCAATAAGGAATCGGCACAGCTGGACGAGAAAGCAGCCAGAGCAGGACTTCTGCCTAGTTTGTCAGCCAGTGCCGGACTGGGTACTGGAGCCAACTATGCATTCGCCCAGGAAGACCTTTTTGAAGGATATTTTAACCAGCTTGATCAGTCACTGAGACCCAGTGCCGGCTTATCCCTGTCAATACCAATTTATCAGCGGAAACAGGCTAAAACCAGCGTGGAAGTTGCAAAAATTGGATACCAGAATGCCGAATTAAGCGAACTGGATACAAAAAATCAGTTGAGGAAAAATATAGAACAGGCTTGCCAGGATGTTATTTCTGCACAAATAGAATATGCAGCAAATCTTGAGAATTACCAGGCCACCAAAGAGTCTTCGGATATTTCAGACGAGAAGTATTTTCAGGGAATGCTCAGCTCCATTGATTATATGGTTTCCAAAACAAGTCTGATTACTGCCGAAAGCAGGTTACTTCAGTCAAAATTCAATCTGATCTTTAGTTATAAAATTCTTGACTTTTATTCAGGAATTCCATTGACCTTATAAATTGTATTCGGGAAAATCAAATAGTATAAATTAATTACCATGAAAAAGAAAGTGTTGATTATTAGCGCGGTAGTTGTTGTGGTTGTTGTCGCAATACTGGTTATAAAACCATTTGGAAAAAAAGATGCCGCCTATACCTTTGAAACAATAAAAGTTGAAAAAGGAAAGATTTCCAATGTGGTTACCGCTACCGGTACTATTGAAGCGGTGACTTCAGTTGAGGTTGGTACCCAGGTTTCGGGTATTATCGATAAAATCTATGTGGATTTCAATCAGAATGTAAAGAAAGGACAGGTATTGGCTCAGCTTGATAAAAAGCAATTGCAAGCCCAGTGGGAGCAGAGTGAGTCAAGTTTAAAACTTGCTGAAGCACAGCTGACATATCAGGAGGCCACTTACAAACGGCTCAAAGCATTGTATGAAAAGAAACTGATTGCACAGGCCGAGTATGATCAGGCTGTTTATAATTATGCAAATGCAAAGTCTTCTCTTACAAATGCACAGAAATCGCATGAAAGAAATAAGACAAATCTGGATTACGCTACTATTACTTCACCCATTGACGGAGTAGTTTTGAATCGGGCTGTGGAAGAAGGTCAGACGGTTGCCGCCAGCTTCAATACACCAACATTGTTTACCATAGTGAACGATCTCACACAGATGGAAGTTGAAACCAGCGTAGATGAGGCTGATATTGGTAAGGTGCATGAGGGTCAGCGTGTTGAGTTTTCAGTAGATGCATACTCCGACATGAAATTCGATGGAAGTGTTTCTGAAGTAAGGTTACAACCAACCACTACCAATAATGTGGTTACTTATGCTGTTATTTTAACAGCACCGAATCCGGATAAGAAATTAATGCCGGGTATGACCGCCAGTGCAACAATTTTTGTGGAAGAAAAAGACAGTGTGCTCATGCTTGCCGGTAAAGCCACCCGCTTTACACCTGATATGGCATACATGCAAAAGCAAATGCAAAAAATGATGAAGAATATGCCTGAAGGTTCCATGCCGCAGGGTGGTTTTTCAGGTCAAAGACCTCAAGGTGCTGCTGGTAGTGCAGGTAATGCAGGTAATGCAGGTAATGCAGGTGCGCCTGCAGGTGTTCAGGGATCTAATGGCGGCTCATTCTCAGGTTTTCCGCAGGGGGGCTTCGGAGCTTCAATGCCCGATGGTATGAAAATGATCTGGACTAAAGATGAAAAGGGAGGGTTAAGGCCAAAACCCATTAGGGTTGGTATTGACAACGGATCATATGTTGAGATTTTATCAGGTCTGAATGAAGGTGATGAGGTTGTGGTATCCATGAGTGATGGTTCAAAGAAGGAAAGTTCAAGTGCCAACCAGGGCCGGCGTGGTGGTCCATTCCCCTTCTGATAATAGGGTTTAACAAGTAATAAAAATCTGGATCATGGATAAAACAATTATAAAGATAACCGGACTCAGAAAGGACTATCATATTGGAGAGGTAACTGTGCATGCCTTACGTGGAGTTGATATGAGTATTACCGAGGGAGAGTTTGTGGCCGTGATGGGTGTGAGCGGATCAGGAAAATCAACCATGTTGAATATTTTGGGTTGCCTTGATGTACCAACAAAGGGAGAATACCTGCTCGATGGTTTTGATGTCAGAAAAATGACCAAAGACCAACTGGCCCGATTAAGAAATCAGAAACTTGGCTTTGTCTTTCAGGCATATAACCTTTTGCCACGAACTACTGCATTGGAAAATGTTGAGCTGCCTCTTTTTTACAATTCAAAAGTCAAATCAAAGGAGCGGAAAGAGCGTGCAATTAGGGCGCTTGAGGCTGTGGGACTCGCTGAACGCATGCACCACATGCCCAACCAGTTGTCAGGTGGACAGCAACAAAGGGTGGCCATAGCCCGGTCGCTGGTGAATGACCCGGTGATGATCCTGGCTGATGAGCCAACCGGAAACCTGGATACGCGCACCTCTTTCGAAATCATGGAATTGTTTCAGGACCTTAACGAACGGGGAAGAACCATTGTTTACGTTACTCATGAGCCCGATATCGCCAGGTTTGCCACGCGAAACGTAGTATTCCGTGACGGTCTTATTCAACGTGAAAACGTGGTGACTGATCGCATGTTTGCCAAGGAACTTCTTAAGAACATGCCGGTTGAAAACATTGAAGAATTTGATATTAAGTAAATCCAATGACATGAGTTTTTCTAATTTAATAAAGATAGCAGTAAGAGCTTTGGTAAGAAACCGGTTGAGAGCCATACTTACCATGCTCGGTATCATAATTGGCGTGGCTTCTGTGATCGCTATGTTAGCACTTGGAGAAGGTTCAAAGCGAAGTATGCAACAGGAAATGTCAAATATGGGTACCAACATGCTCATGGTAATGCCGAATTTTCAGCGCCGTGGCGGAGTCAGTCTCGGAAGCTCCAGCTCAATGGCTCTGAAAATGAGTGATGTGGTGGCACTTAAGAATGAAGCTGCCAGCTTGTCAGCAGTTTCACCTGAAATTAGGGCAAGTGGTCAGGTAATTTATGGCAATCAGAATACTCAAACCACCATATACGGTGTAAGTGAGGAATACCTGAGCATTCGCAAACTCAATATCAAAACCGGAAGGGTTTTTAATTCCCAGGAAGTCAAAAGCATGTCAAAAGTTTGTATACTGGGTCAGACTGTTGTCGAAAATCTATTTGGTCAGGGTGTGGACCCAGTAGGAATTAATATCCGCATCAAAAACATTCCTTTTATAGTAATTGGTACGCTTGAAGATAAGGGAGAAAGCGGTATGGGACAAGATCAGGATGACCTGATATTGTCACCATACACAACAGTGCAACGACGACTTGCTGCTGTTGATTACATCAATGGAATATATGCTTCAGCAGTTAACGAAGGCAAATCTGCAGATGCCATTGTCGAAATGGAAGAAATACTGCGCCGACAGCACAAACTGAAGGATTCTGATCAGAGTGACTTCAGAATTATGTCCCAGTCGGAGATGATGGAAACTATGTCATCGATCACGGATATCATGACATACCTGTTGGGCGCCATTGCCGGTATATCATTGCTGGTTGGAGGAATCGGCATTATGAACATTATGTTTGTTTCTGTGACGGAAAGAACCAGGGAAATCGGATTGCGTATGTCAATTGGTGGACGCGGTCAGGATATTCTTAAACAATTCCTTGTTGAATCAGTTATTTTAAGCATACTGGGAGGACTTATAGGTATCTTGCTGGGATATTTGATCGCCAAAGGAGCAGGATCACTCATGGATACACAAGCGTATGTTCAGACTAAAGCTGTCGTACTTTCGTTCATTGTATGTTTTGTTATCGGAGTATTTTTTGGCTGGTATCCGGCACGGAAAGCAGCCAACCTGAACCCGATTGATGCACTCAGATATGAATAAATTTATGGCCAGGATGGCTAAAATACAGGGGATTAAGATGCAGGTTCTGTTGCACCTGACAGCATGGGCAATTATACTTGGACTTCCCCTGTATTTTTTCTATAGATGGGATGTGCCCCGTGGATTTATCTGGGGTTTTTATATTAATACCATCATTAATGCCATTGTTTTTTATAGCAATTTTCTGGTATTGATTCCGCGCTTGTTTCTGAAAAAGAAAAGAATAAGTTACTTTCTGACCGCCTTGTTACTGGCTGTCACTTTATACTTTGTTTTAATTATAGCAGGCAATCTGACTTTTGAACGTCGGCATTACAGTGGCCCTCGTGAACAAGACCGGCGCGAAGTGCATGAAAGTCGCGATAACCGCATGCCTCCTCCGGCTACTAGACACTTGTTGCGATTGCCCTACGGACCCATGCATATTTATAACTATACATTCAATATATTATTCTTTACAATATTTCCTTTGGGTTTGAGAGTTCTTGAACAACATTCTCAAATTGAAAAGAAGCAAAAAGAACTGGAAAAAGAAAAACTGAATTCTGAACTGGCTTTCCTGAAAAATCAAATCAGTCCGCATTTCTTTTTCAATACTTTGAATAATATCTATTCCCTCATTGAAATCAATAAAGAAGATTCCCAGAATGCCGTTCTGAAGTTATCACGGATGATGCGCTACCTGCTCTATGAATCGGAAGAAGGTGAAACCAGGCTGAGCAGCGAGATTGAATTCATGAATAATTATATCGATTTGATGAAGTTGCGCATATCAGAAAAAGTGAAACTCAGTGTTTTATTTCCATCGGAATATGAGGATATTGCCATTGCGCCTTTGCTGTTTATTTCAATAATTGAAAATGCATTCAAACATGGAATCAGTTACCGTGAAAAATCTTTTATTGATATTGAAATGGTGGTTTCAAAAGAAATGATTAACTTCAGTTGTACAAACAGCATGGTAAGAAACGGGGATGAGAAACGCGATTCCAATTCAGGTATCGGACTGGAAAACCTAAGAAAAAGGCTGAAACTTCTTTTCCCTGAAAAGCATGAGTTTTCAATTAATCAAACTGAATCATCCTTTCATGTGCTTGTAAAAATTATGCTGACTAAAACCTGACCACATGATCAGTACAATTGCCATTGATGACGAACCCCTGGCCTTGCAGTTGATGGCAGGGTATATCGAGAAAACACCCGGGCTCGATCTGGTTGGAAAATTTGATAATCCGCTGGACGCGGTGGAATTCATGGCAGACAACTCAATAGATCTCATATTTGTAGATATTCAGATGCCCGATCTGAATGGTATTGAATTTGCTCGTAGCATCAAAAAGGGCCCCAAGGTGATCTTTACCACTGCCTTTGAAAAATATGCCCTTGAAGGTTTCAAGCTCGAGGTGGTGGACTACCTGCTCAAACCATTCAGCTATGAAGAATTTTTTATTGCTGTGCAAAAAGCACTCAGGCTGATCCGACTTGAGAGAAAAGACGATACTACTCAAATCGAGGCGAACAGTGAATTTTTGTTTCTGAAATCTGAATACAAAATAAGAAGAATTAATTTCAATGATATTCTTTACATAGAAGGATTAAAGGATTATGTGAAAGTGTTTGTAAAGAATGATACAAAACCCATCCTTTCACTCACGTCGCTCAAACAGCTGGAAGCCAAACTTCCTGCTGAAACATTCATGCGGATTCACAGGTCCTTTATTGTGAACCTGTCCAAAATAGATACCATTGAGAGAAGCCGGATTGTGTTTGGGAAGATCTATATTCCTGTGAGTGACCAGTATAAAGAAAAATTTCAGGAATTCGTAACCAGGAATTTCCTGTAAACTTCACTTCCTGCTGTAATGAACAGATGGCAAATCCCTTAAAATTGAGGCGCTTGTTTCCGCTGTGATGTCCCGTTGCGGATTGGCAAGTAATTCATACCCTACCATAAATTTTTTCACGGTTGCCGACCTGAGAAGAGGCGGGTAGAAATGCATGTGAAACTGGCACTCTTCATGAATTTTGCCATCGGTTGGAGCCTGGTGAATCCCGGATGAATAAGGGAATGACGTATTGAACAGATTGTCGTATTTCACTGTGGCTATGCTCAACGCATCAGCAAACCAGGCTATTTCGGAGTCAGTGAACTGCAACATGTGCTGAATATGCCTTTTGGGAAGAATCATTACTTCATAGGGCCACACTGCCCAAAATGGAACCAGAATAACAAATCCGTCATTTTCGTACAGGATCCTTTCTTTCCTCTTGAGCTCAAGCTGAAGATAATCAAGTAACATTACCGAATTATGCTGTGCAAGATACTTCTGTTGCTGATCCAGTTCCTTTGCCGGTTCCACGGGTATGGTCTCCTGCGCCCATATCTGACCGTGCGGGTGAGGGTTGCTGCAGCCCATGATCTCTCCTTTGTTTTCAAATATCTGAACATGATTGATGAAGGGGAGTGATCCCAGGTTTTTGTATTCTTCCATCCAGGCCTTCACCACCACCATAAGTTCATCCATACTCATTTCAGCAAGCGTAAGATCATGGCGCGGAGAAAAGCAGACTACCTTGCAAATACCCCTTTCTGAGCGGCCAACAAGAAGACCTGTTTCGCCGGTTTCAAAATCAGGGATCACATCGATCAGGGAGCTGAAATCATTTACAAATATATAGGTCGACTTGTAATCGGGATTGACCGTGCCATTGGCCCGTGTATTGCTCGGGCACAGGTAACATGAAGGATCGTGTTCAACTGACTTTTTCGGTTGTTTTTCTTCCTCATGCCCCTGCCAGGGTCTTTTGGTACGGTGCGGGGCAACCAAAACCCATTCACCTGTCAGTATGTTGAGCCTGCGATGGGTATATTGCTGTAACATATTTCTCATGCAAAGTAGCTAATAATTTTCGATTGAATTGAACCAATTAATTGTCATAACTCCCCAAGGCAATAATCCTGTCCCGTGTGTATACCCATCAAGAGGGATATACTGGATTGTTGAAGTACTTGTTCCGGCATCAATGAAATCTTCATAAAGGTCCGAAGACTGACCGGGAGGCACATTATCATCTATCGTTCCATGATAGAGCCTTAATGGGGTTTGCGTATTCCAGCCTGAAATGCTGTTTTCATAAAGCACTTCTCTTAATTCACTGAACCCCGAACCTGTGGCGTAGTTGCTGAGCATATCTGCCGTGATCAGGTCGGGTATCGAATTGGTAAGCTGCGAATTCACTTCATCATTATCATAACTTCCATCAAACAAATCCGGAATTTTTTGCGCATATTCATTGTTGAAGAACTTGGTGAGCGGATCATGGATGTTTCCGTAAACCTGGTGCGAATAAATGAAATAGGGCAGGTAAAGCGGTCCCGGAAAGGTTTCAAGGCCCATCACGTATTCCGACATGGCCGGCAGGTCATAAGCTCCCGCACCACAGGATACAACAGAGACATACATGTCGGGATAACCGCTTTCGACTTCCCTGAACGACGACAAGGTGGCCCAACCACCCTGTGAATAACCCATCATGTATAGCGTATCGTTACCCGATGCAAGCGAAGGGTTTTCCAACTCTACTTCATTGAATGCACGGATCAGATCAGCCACGGCCTGATCTGTAGGTTGCCGGTGATAATACGGATGAACCATATCGGAAGTACTTCCAAAGCCGATGTAGTCGGTTATTAGCACAACATAGCCCAAACTTGCCATAACTTCAATCATCATGTAACTCTCGTTAAGCATATCAATGGATGGCGCATGGTCGTGACTGGTATTGGTGCCATTCTGAAAACTGATGACAGGAAACTTCCCTTCCGAAACCGGAAGGCAAAATAAACCGGACGCAATTACAGAGCTGTCATGGCAATTGGTCTTGTACCTCACTTTATAGAGTTGAACATCATATGTAACCTTGTCAATGATATCAGCAAGTTCGGGAAATTCAACCAGTTTTGTGGACAATATGAGCTTGATACTGTTTGAACTGTAGCTCAACGATTTATCAATGTATTGCAGGTGTTCATGTTCAATCCTTGCTTCATCATCATTATGACAGCTGATTGAAAGGAAAATCAACGTCAACAGCAAAGTCAGATAAAGCAGTGTTTTGAGTTTCATAACGGTTTGATTAAGCCACAGGGTAAATTTACGACAAATCTTGGCTTTAGGCAAAGGCTTCTCATTTTAAAGAAAGCTGAAGCAGTTCATTATTCAATCTCACAGTCCTAGTAATACTTTTAACGAATCTGAAGCATCAGGTGCTATTTCGGCCGGTGATTCAATCAACTCCTTGATTTTGACAAGAAAACCCACTGAATCCCGTCCGTCAATCACCCGATGATCATAGGACAGGGCAACATACATGACAGGCCTGATCTCGACTTTTCCATTCACGGCTACTGGCCGTTCCACAATGTTATGCATTCCCAGAATGGCTGATTGCGGAGGATTTAGGATAGGGGTTGACAACATGGATCCGAAAACACCACCGTTGGTTATTGTAAAGGTTCCACCGGTCATTTCTTCCATGGTAAGTTTTGATTTTCTGGCTTTATCTGCCAGGTTGGCTAGTGATGCTTCAATTTCAGCCAGGTTCAGTGTTTGCGTATCCCTGATTACAGGCACCATCAGTCCCTTGTCTGTTTGCACAGCCACTGCAATATCCGTGAAGCGCGGAACAATGATGTCATCCCCGTCGATAAACGAACCCACTCCGGGATAGATTTTCAATGCCTCTGTAGCAGCTTTGATAAAAAAGGACATCAGGCCCAGTTTGATGCCGTGCTTTTCCTGAAAAAGAGGCTGGTATTTTTTGCGCAGTTCCATCACCGCCGTCATGTCCACCTCATTGAAGGTGGTAAGCATGGCTGTTTCGTTTTTTACGGCAACAAGCCTTTTGCTGATTGTTCTGCGTAACGGCGACATGGGGATTCGTTCGGTTTGTCTGCCCCTGCTAACTTCAGTCGGTATACCTGTTTTTTCGGGTACCTGACCTTTTACCACCAATTCCACATCCCTTCGTGTTATTTTCCGTAATCCGTTAATGATGTCATCCACCGACAGGTGGTGCTTGTTCATCATGCTTCTGGCGAGAGGGGTTGCCTTTACCTGATCTTTGTTTTTTTGTTCAGCATGGAAAAATTCTTTCCGGTATTCAACCGGCCTGTCTTCGCTTAATAATTGCTGTTCCGGACTCTTCACGGAGCGGGAGGCAGCTGTATCTTTTTGATCCGTATCAATGGTGCAGGCAACATCACCAATCCGGGCTTTTTCACCGGCACGTATTCGAATGAGAACTTTCCCCGGTTCAGGTGCAATCAGCGGCAGTGTTGCCTTGTCGGTTTCCACTTCAGCAATTTCCTGGTCTTTCTCAACAAAAGCACCATCTTCAACCAGCCAGTTTCCAATGGCAACTTCGGTTATTGATTCACCCGCCGCAGGTATTCTTATCTCAATGATCATGGCAGTTTAACAGCATTAAGTTTTTTCAGGGAAATAGCTGTAGCTTTTCAGTATTTCTTCACGCCTGCTACCTACAGCGCACTGCAATCCGCAATACTTGCGCTTCAGGTCACACTCACACTTGCGGAATACTTTTGAGATGATCTCTTCCTGGCTGATCTGATGCACCTTTAACAGTCCGGTTGCCGGACTCCCGCTTGGCTGACGGTATACCGGGATGATCTGCCTGTCTCCAAACTCATGCCGGATATGCCGCCAGGGCCCCATATTGCCAGGTTCTTCCTGAACCCATAAAGTAATCAGGGCGTTGGAATACTTTTTCAGGAGCTGGTCGACCCGGGAAGCAGGGAAGGGGTGAAGCTGTTCAATTCTTACCAGTGCAATATCCTTAGCCTCATACGCAGTTTTCCGTGCCAGCAGGTCATAGTATATTTTTCCAGAGCAAAACACCAGTCTTCTGACTTCGCTGACATCTACATCCGGATCATCAATAACCTCCTGAAATCTGCCGTTTGCCAGTTCAGCAACCGCAGAAATACAAGCCGGGTGCCGTAACAGACTTTTGGGTGTGAATACAATCAAAGGCACTCTGAAATTCCGGTTGATACTTATCTGCAACAGGTGAAACAGGTTTGCCGGAGTCGAAGGATTAACTATCTGCATGTTATTTCGGGCGGCCAGCAATAACATTCTTTCAATCCGTGCGCTTGAATGTTCCGGTCCCTGGCCTTCAAACCCATGAGGCAGGTACAAGACCAGTCCATTCATCAGTCCCCATTTTTCTTCGGCCGAGCTGATGTATTGATCAATAATGACCTGGGCAACATTCGCAAAATCGCCAAACTGGGCCTCCCAAATGGTAAGTCCGTTCGGATTGGCCAGGGCATAACCATATTCAAACCCCATTACCCCGTATTCATTCAGCGGTGAATTGTATACCGAAAATGAGGCCTGGTTCGAGTCGATGTGTTTCAACGGAACATATACCTGGTCGGTGTCTTCAATTACGTGGGCTGCATGTCGGTGGGCAAAAGTGCCTCTGACAGTATCCTGTCCGCTCACCCTTACCGGATGACCTTTGTATACAAGGCTTCCGTATGCCAGTAATTCGGCCAATGCCCAGTCGACTTTACCATTTTCCAGCATCTGGGTGCGTTCCTCAGTCAGTTTTCGTGTTTTGTCGATGAATCGCAGGTCAGCTGGCAGGTAGTTGATCTTTCTTCCGATATGCTGAATCAGTTCAACCGAAATATCATAATCCCAGTACTTGTCGAAATCTTCTTTCCGCGCGTGTTTGAATTGTTTCCAAAGGTTATTAAGGAATCGTTGGATATATACCTTACCCATTCCCGTTGAAATTTTCAGCTTTTCTTCGAGGAAGGAATTGAAGTCATTGATCTGATTTTTGATTTCCTCATTGGTAAGAATTCCTTCTTCCACCAGTATGCCGGCGTATATGTCACGCGGATTGGGGTGATTGGCAATGGCCATGTAAAGTGTAGGTTGTGAGTATCGGGGTTCATCTGTTTCGTTGTGACCGTACTTGCGGTATGACAGAATATCAATAAAAACATCAGATGAGAAAGCCTGCCTGTATTCCATGGCCATCAGCATCGTGTGAACCAGGGCTTCCGCATCGTCGCCGTTTACATGAAAAACGGGTGCCTTGATTACCTTGGCCACATCGGTACAATAAGTGCTTGATCTTCCGTCGAGGTAATTGGTGGTGAATCCCACCTGGTTGTTGACAACTATATGAATGGTGCCGCCGGTTTTAAAACCGGGTAATGCCGACATCTGTACAACCTCATAAACAACTCCCTGTCCTGCAATTGCTGCATCACCGTGAATAATGACCGGTAGTATCTTTGAAAAGTCTCCCTGGTATGTATTTTCTGCAATGCCGCGTGCAATGCCTTCAATGACAGGTGAAGCAGATTCCAGATGTGATGGGTTCGGAACCAGGTGGACCTCCACCGTTTTGTCACCGGGCAGTGTCAGCCTATTGCAGTATCCCAAATGATATTTAACATCTCCCAGCGCGATTTTTTCTTCATATTGTTCCGCGCTGAATTCCTGGAATATGTTTTCATAGGGTTTCTCAATGATATTGGCCAGCACATTGAGTCGTCCCCTGTGGGCCATGCTGAAAAAATACTCCTGTACACCCATGGAAGCACCTTTTACTATCAGGTAGTGCAGCGCAGGAATCAGGGTTTCGGAACCTTCAAGCGAAAACCGTTTGTGACCCACAAACCGCTTGTGAATGAAGTTTTCAAACCCTGCCGCTTTCTTCAGATGATTGAAAATGTCCAGTTTTGTTGCAGCATCAAAATCAGTATGGTTTCTGCTCCCTTCAATTCTGTTTTGCAACCATTTGATCTTTTCAGGCGCCCTGATATACATGTATTCAGCACCCACTGACTGGCAATAGGTTGCCTTAAGGTGCCCGATGATCTCCCGGAGTGAAGTATTCCCGATACCTATTTCTGTTCCTGCATGAAACACCGTGTCGAGATCAGATGCTGACAGGTTGTAATTTTCAGGATCAAGGGTGGGGGTGTACTTCCTTCGTGTTCTTACCGGGTTGGTTTGGGTAAAAAGATGTCCTCTTTTTCGGAATGCATCAATATAATTGAGAACCCTGAACTCTTTGTCAAGTTGTTCATTTGCTTCAGTTCTGTTATTTCTGAACTTCATGGCAAATTCAAAACCTGCAAAGAAGGTTTTCCAGCTGTCTTCGAGTGCATCGGGATTTTCAAGATAGAGCTGATAAAGGCTTTCAATAGCCTTTACATCACTGTTTCCAATAAACGAGAACTTGTCCATCAGCATTCAGATCAGTTTAATATGATAACAACCTCAGGACACTTTGGTTTGATCTGCTCATGAAATTGTCAATCGCCGACGTTTCTGAGAATCTGAAGCCTGGTTCAATGATTCAGCGAATCAGATTCAGATTGTTTTTCCGCCGACCAGATAGTTCCTCACATAATCATCCACACCCTCTTCAAGAGTTGTAAAAGGCTTGTGGTATCCTGCCCTGATAAGTTTCTCCATCCGGGCTTCTGTAAAATACTGGTACTTGTCCCTGATGTCAATCGGAGTATCAATGAAATCAATTGCCGGTTCCAAATCCATGGCATGAAAGGTAGCTGCGGTGAGATCCAGAAAAGTACGTGCCTTACCGGTACCCAGGTTGTAGATCCCCGAAGCAGGTTGATTTCTGTATAACCAATAAATCACATTCACCAGGTCTTTCACATAAACAAAATCACGGCTTTGGCCGCCATCAGAGATGCCGGGTTTGTGTGACCGGAACAACTTCATCCGACCGGTCTGCCTGATCTGGTTAAATGCATGAAAAATAACCGAGGCCATGCGTCCTTTATGATATTCATTAGGGCCATAAACATTGAAGAATTTCAGTCCGGCCCAAAAAGGCGGTTGATCTGACTGTGAAAGGGCCCATTTGTCGAAGTCGTTTTTGGATTCCCCGTAAGGATTCAGGGGAACCAGCCTGCTCACAACCTCATGATCGTCGTTGTATCCAAGTTCCCCGTTGCCATAAGTGGCAGCAGAAGAGGCGTAAATCAGTGGCAGGTTATATTTCGAACAGGCCTGCCAAACCATTTTTGAATATACCAGGTTCAGCCTGTCAAAGATGGATTTGTCAAATTCAGCAGTGTTGGTCCTTGCGCCCAGATGAATGACAAATTCAACATCGGAGTGGTTCTTATGTATCCAATCCTGATAATGATCGCGGTTAAGCTGTGCAAGGTATCCTTTACCCGTCAGATTCCTGTTTTTTTCTTCGCTGCTGAAATCATCTACCAAAACCAGATTCGTGGCCCCGTTCATGTTCATGAAGCCTACTGCGTTGCTGCCAATAAAACCTGCTGCACCGGTAATTACAATCATAGTATCGTTATTAATATCAGATGCAAAGAAAGGTAATTTCAGCGAAATTAATCAAACTTCTATTTGTCAAGGCGCAATTCCTCAAGAATTTCGAGGATTGTGGCGGTAAGGTTATTCAATGCCAGCGGGTGGTTCCAGTTGTCGACCTTGCGCAATTCAACAAAATAGGAGATAGATCTGATTTGCAGGAATGGTATTTTCTCCATCAGACAGGTATAGAAAAAAGCAGCACCGGCCATGGTTTCGATTTCACATTTAAACCTGCTTTTTACTTTTTGAATGGTATCCTGTCTGCCATGAAGCATATTCACGGTAATGGCTTTTACCGGGATCAGAGATTCCACCACGTCAATTTCAAAGCTGCCCAGACTTCTCAGAATCTCACCGGTGAAAGGAAATGAATCCTGATCGAGCAATTCTTTCTCTCCCAGCGTGAAAAATGAGTCCTTTTCTTCGAAACCCAAATCAGCAAACTGGTCCTGAACCACATTCACCACAAAGCCCAATTCAAGAAAGTAGTCAAAACTTCCGGCAATACCCATGTTAATAGCCAGGTCGTAGCTATAGGTATTCAGTGCCCGGGTCAGGTGGTAAGCCATGAAGGTACTTCCGTACCCCGGAACAAGAATATCAATATCGAGGTTACCAAGTTTGTAATTGTGCATGTTACCGAATACCTTGGCAACATAAGTCAGTTTATCTTTGAGCAGTTTGACTTCACTGTTGGATGAAGCCACAATAAGAATTTTCATGGTATGATTGAATTTGCTGGCAGCATTTCAAAAAGTTTCTAATTTTGCAATCAGCTACGACACTTAAATTATAAGACATCTAAAGAAGTCATACGTGAATAGTTAAGAATGGGTACATTTTAATCGGATTTTTTCATGGAAGAAAAAAAACCTGTAATCGAAGGCATAGTTGAAGCCGGATTTGAGCGGATTGATAAATTCAACGGTCGCAAAACCAAATCGCTCGCCTCTTTATACAGAAAGATCCTGATGAACCTGGGCGAAGATCCCTGCCGTGAAGGCCTTCTGGATACACCCGAAAGGGTTGCCAAAGCCATGCAGTTTTTTACGCATGGTTACTTCATCAAACCTGAGGAGATCCTGGGTGCGTCTAAATTTCATGAGGATTACAAGCAGATGGTTATTGTAAAAGACATTGAACTCTATTCACTCTGTGAACATCATATGGTCCCATTTTTTGGTAAAGCCCATGTTGCATACATACCCAATGGCTATATCACCGGGCTCAGTAAAATTGCAAGGGTGGTTGAAGCCTATTCCCGCAGGCTCCAGGTACAAGAGCGGCTCACCATGCAAATCCGCGATTGCATCCAGGAAACATTGAATCCACTTGGGGTAGCTGTGGTTATCGAGGCAAAACACTTATGCATGGTCATGCGCGGCGTACAAAAGCAGAATTCCGTTACTACCACTTCTGCTTTTACCGGGTGCTTTTTGAAGGATAACCGGACCCGCGAGGAATTTGTACACATGATTGGCATTAAATTGCACTGATGGAGCAGCAGGAGAAAAGATCTGCTTTTTTCTTGCGTAACCTTGCCAAAGGATTATTGTGGCTGGCGGTTATTGTTGCCCTTTTCGTTTTCAGCAAGCACCAAATCGACAAAGATATACTGTTGCGGTTTGAACCGATATTTGAGAAAACCGGCCTGATCCTGTTCATCTTTTCCATGTCTGAGCTTTTCATAGGGATCGTTCCTCCTGAGCTGTTCCTGATCTGGTCGCTTCGTGGTGGTGATCTGCATGTATATATAATGTATGCTTTACTGCTGACAATAATATCTTATTTAGCCGGATTAACTGCCTATTTCTTTGGCAGGTACCTTCACAATACACGCCTTTACGGGTATCTGCGCGAACGTTATCTCCAAAAGACGGAGTTGCTTCTTCAGGAATATGGCCTCTACCTGATCCTGGTTGCATCGCTGACTCCCATACCCTTTTCAGGCGTGGCCATGTTAGTGGGTTCGGTTCACTATCCGGTGCGCAAATACATATTTCTTTCTTTTTCGCGATTTGCCAAGTTTGCCTTAAGCGCTTATGTCATCTGGGAAGCCAATATGATATGATTAATTGCTGACCTGCCTGAAGCTTCAAATCAAACTATTTCGGCTTGTACTTGTTTATGTTGGTATTATGGTGTAATTTATAACTGTATTACAATAAACACTTTGAAATACGGTTAAAATAAAAGGGGATGCCGAAAACCATAGAGTAGGCCTTAATTAAACTGATACAAAATGAAAAACCTGAGAAAATTACTCGTTGTTGCATTACTCTCCTTATTTGTTTTATCACTGAATGCCCAAACCACTGCCGGTAAAATTTTATTGGGAGGGTCTAGTTCCATGGTATTTGGTGCCTATACCGAAAAATACAAATCCGATGATGGTGATGGTACTGCTGGTAAAGGGATTGTGCTCTCTTTTACCCCGCAGGCTGGCTTCTTTGTAATAGACGGACTGGCAGTCGGACTACAACTTGATCTGTCTATTGACTCATACAAACCCGACGGAGCTAACGATCGGTATTCATCAGCAATGATTATGTTTGCTCCTTTTGCAAGGTACTATTATGGCACAGCACCCATCAAGCCATTTGCTGAAGTTGCAATGGGTGCAGGTAGCCAAAAAGAAAAGATTCCTACCTTTGATGGAACAGAAACCACCACAACAAATGTACTCGGATTCCAGTTCAAATTGGGTGGTGCCTATTTCCTGAACGATCACGTATCCGTTGATGCCGGACTTGGTTATCAGAGTATTTCTTATAAGGACAAAGATCACAATGAAAATGACTATAAGAATGTAATCGGTACCTTCGGAATAGAATTTGGTGTTACTGTTGTACTGTAGCAGTATGAAAAGCCCGGTCAAACAGAACGGGCTTTTTTATCACTGCCTGTAACCTTGCCGGAATACTTGGCGTTTAATACTTGCCTTCTGATTGAAACCAATCTGTTGGCGGGGAAGCCGAAAACCAAAGAGTAGGCATTAACACACACTGATACCAATGAAAAATCTAAGTAAATTACTTTTTATCTTTTTGCTTGTCATTTTAAGTGCACCAACCTTTGCACAAAAATTTGGCATTCAGGGTGGAATTAATTTGACCACGCTGGTCCAAAAGGATGATGACATGGATTATGCCGATGAATGGGGTTATGAGAACAAGCTGGGATTCAATGGCGGAGTAACACTGGAAATGGGAATAGGTGATCTGATTGCAGTGGAATTGGGAGCTCTTGTTGATTCACGGGGAACCCAAATTTCTAATGGAGACAATTACATCCGTTTCAATATGCTTTTTGCAGATGTTCCTGTTCTGGTTAAGGTAGGCCCTTCCTTCGGCCCGGCGAAAGTATTCGGTGCTGTTGGTCCCTATGTCGGATTTGGAATAACCGGAAAGACTGTAACTAAAGTTGATGGTGAGAAGGAATCACAGGACATTGAATGGGGTGATGGAGAAGATGCCGATGCCAAAAGACTGGATTATGGTGCAAAATTTGGTATTGGGGCCGAAGTAATGGGTTTCACTGTTGGAGCCTATTATTCTTTGGGTCTGGCCAATATTGCTCCTGATACAGAAAACGGGAATAAAATGCAAAACAGGGCAATCAGTATTTCCCTTGGATACAAATTCTGAAACACATCTGGCAGTCAGCATAAAAAAAGGGTGTCTCTTCCGTAAGGCACCCTTTTTTCGTTATACAAAAGTATATGGTCAGGCTATTTATGCTTGCTGCCCACCAGTGCAAAGAATGCAATGTAGGCATAACAAATAATAGGCAGTATAAAGGCGAACTTAACTCCAAAGCTGTCGGCAACCGCACCCATCAAAACAGGCACAATGGCACCACCCACAATCAGCGTATTGATAATACCGGAAGCAGTGCTCAATTCACCCTTGTCCAGACCATCCACACCCAACGCGAAAATATTGGGGAACATAACCGAGTTGAAGAATCCGATTGAGCAACCTACCCAAAGGATCAGGTTTGAAGGTACCAACATGGTGGCCAGTGCCAGCATTGCTGCAATGGCAGCAAAAACAGCCAGAGTTTTATTGGCCTTGCCACTGCCAAGCTGCATGGCCAGGTAATTAACAAAGGCAATTCCTACAAAGATAAGGCCGTCGGTAACATTGTCCCTTACATACCAGCCTACCACAAAGGCCAGTATGAGTACCAGCAAGGAATACAGGTATTTCTTGTTTTTCTCCACATTCGAAAGCATAAAGGACGCATAAAAACGGCCAATCATAGCGCCACCCCAGTAAAGGGCTATCATTTTGGCGGCCATGGTTCCTGTGATATTCGGATCGGCTTCCTGAACATAGCGCTGAATAAGCGCGGCACTTCCCACCTCGGCACCTACATAAAAGAATATACCCAAAGCTCCGAGTATTACGTGTGGGTATTTCCATACACTTTTTTTCTGCTCTCCGGTTGTGGAAATTACAGGGAGTTTCAGCACATAAATCACTATGGCGATAATGAGTACCAGGATTCCAATGATGATGAATGGTACCGGGACTGATTGCGCAGCTGTTTGAGCCGGTGTCAGCGCGGAGTCAAGCGCGCTTTCGGCAGCTGTTTTGAATACAAAAACACTGGCAATAATAGGAGCCAGAGTGGTAGCAATGGAATTCAATGCCTGTGTAAGATTTAAACGACCTGATGCAGTTTCCGAGGGGCCCAGCGCAGTTACGTAAGGATTGGCTGCCACCTGCAAAAAAACCACGCCGCTGGCCATAACAAAAATGGCAAACAGGAAGAAAGGAAATGACGGAACCTTAGCAGCAGGGAAGAACAGGAAACTGCCAATGGCCACCAGCACAAGACCCAGAATAACACCGGATTTGTATCCGATTTTCTTGATGATGCTTCCACTGGCAAATGAAAGTACAAAATAGGTGAAGAAAAATGCCCCGTTCACCAGCTGAGCCTGCCAGTTTGATAGATCAAAAACAGCTTTGAATTTATCTGCCAGGGTGATATTGAAGGTAGTTACAAAACCGAAGATGAAGAAAATCATCCCCATAAAGGCCATCCCAACGGCCTGTGTATTCTTCTGTTGTGTCATTTTGAAATGATTAGGTTAAACATCAGGGTTAAAAGAAATATAATTTTACAAATTTCTTCGCAATTCGTAACCATCATTAACTATTTATTAACGATTACCTGACAGTTCTGGGCAATGATTCAAACACATCAACAGCAGCCCTTGATTTGTTCAGTGTGTAAAAATGAATTCCGGGGGCTCCGTGTTCCAACAAGTCAATACACTGCTTGATAGCATGGTTTACACCTATCTGGTATGATTTCTCGGCATCATCCTGGTACATTTCCAATTTTTCACGCAAATCCTGTGGGAACGATGTAGAAGCCATATCCACAAATCTTTTGATTTGTTTGAAATTGGTAATGGGGATAATTCCCGGTATAATCCTGCAGGTAATTCCTAGTTTTCTTGCCCTGTCAACAAATTCATAATAGGCAATGTTGTCAAAAAACAACTGGGTAATCAGAAAATCAGCGCCGGCATCACATTTGATTTTCAATTTGTCCAGGTAGTTTTCCATATTGGGTGATTCAGGATGCTTTTCTGGATTTGCCGCTGCTCCAATTGAAAAATCATGTTCGTGTCCCTTTACAAAACTAATCAGCTCATTGGCATAATGAAATCCGTTTTCAGCAGGCACAAATTTTTCACTTCCCTTAGGCGGATCACCTCTTAAGAGCATGACATTTTCAATGCCAATCTGATGCAGTTGTCTCATGTCATGGTCAACCCGGTTACGTGACGACCCTACACAGGTATAGTGAGCCATAGTGTTCAACCCGATTTTATTGTTCAGGTAATCCACCAGGTTGAAGGTTTTTTCCTGGGTTGAACCACCGGCTCCGTATGTGACCGAAACAAAAGAAGGATCAAGCTTGAGTAGTTGACCTACATTAATGCCAAAATCCACCGCGGAGATTTCATCCTTTGGCGGGTAAAATTCAAACGAAAAAGTACGTTCCGAAACAGCAAAGATGTCGGTTATTTTCATGTTTTTAAAGCTTATTTGTAATTCAGGTTTGAGGCCAGCAGTGATTCAATGGCCTCAACCGGCATTTCTTTTCTCAATGCATAATCCTGCACCTGATCGGGCGAAATGTTGCCCACAAAAAAGTAACGCGATTGTGGATTGGCGAAAACCAACCCGCTGACCGAAGCAGCTGGCAACATCGAGAAACTTTCGGTCAGACTGATTCCGGTATTTCGTTCAGCTTGCAGCAGTTTGAACAGTTCTTCTTTTTCAGAATGATCAGGACAAGCCGGATACCCGTGCGCAGGCCGGATACCTGTATATTTTTCAAGAAGCATTTCATCCAGTGACAAGGATTCGTCAGGTGCATAACCCCATATTTCTTTCCTGATTTTCAGGTGAATCAACTCCGTGAAAGCTTCGGCAAGTCGGTCCGCCAGTGCCTTGATCATGATTCCCTGGTAATCATCATGGGCTTTTACAAACTCATCCAGGATTTTGTCAATTCCCAATCCTGCGGTTACGGCAAAGGCTCCTAAATAGTCAATTTTACCTGATGCAAGAGGGGCAATAAAATCAGATAAACACAGGTTAGGTAAGCCATCCTGTTTCGCTTCCTGGTTTCTCAGGTTGCAGAACCTGGCAATCACTTTGGAACGTTTGGTATCGCTGTAAACTTCAATGTCGTCGCCCACTGAATTAGCAGGAAATATTCCTATTACTCCATTTGCTGTAAGCAGTTTATTGCTGATTACCCTGTCAAGTAATTCATTGGCATCGCTAAACAGCTTACTTGCTTCCACTCCAAGCTTTGGATCATTAAGAATTTCCGGAAACTTCCCTCGAAGTTGCCACACCACAAAAAAGAAAACCCAGCTTATGTAATCCCTGATCTCCCCGAGAGGAAAGTCTGAAAAGGTTTTTATTCCCGTAAACCTGGGTACGGGTATGTGCTCGTTTTCCCAGTTAATGACCAGTTTATTGCGACGTGCTTCCTCCAGTGTTACATAGGCAGTCTTTTCTTTAGCCTGTAAATAGCTATTCTTTAATTCTTCGTATTCTTTTTTTACCTGGTCAACAAAATCTTTTCTCAAAGAAGATGACAAAAGGTTGCTGACAACTCCCACACTTTTGGATGCATCCTTAACATGAATGACAGGAGCATGGTAATTCGGTGTTATTTTAACCGCGGTGTGTATCTTCGAAGTTGTAGCGCCTCCAATAAGCAAAGGTTTTTTCAGTCCGGCATGTTCAAGTTTTTTTGCAGCATCAGCCATTATTTCAAGTGATGGCGTAATTAAACCGCTAAGGCCTATTATATCCACCTCACGGGCTATTGCTGTTTCAACTATTTTTTCGGTAGGAACCATCACACCCAGGTCAATTACCTCGTAATTGTTGCAGCTTAATACCACGCTGACAATGTTTTTACCTATATCATGCACATCTCCCTTTACTGTAGCGAGCAACACTTTCCCTGATCCGCTGTTGCCTGCCGATGTGTCTTTGCCCTTCTCCTCCTCAATAAAGGGCTGCAATACGGCAACTGCTTTTTTCATTACACGGGCACTCTTAACCACTTGTGGAAGGAACATTTTGCCCTCGCCAAACAAATCGCCTACTTTTGACATGCCGTCCATCAGCGGACCTTCGATAATCTGCAATGATCCGGGATAAAATGACCGGGCTTCCAGTACATCCTGTTCAATATAATCGACAATTCCCTTAATCAAGGCATGGCTGATCCTTTCTTCCACGGTGCCGCTTCTCCATTCGTCAGTTTTTTCTTCTTTTTTGTCTTGCTGTTTGATACTGTCGGCAAATGCAATGAGTCTTTCAGTAGCGTCAGCGCGCCTGTTTAAAACCACATCTTCCACCATCCCTAACAAATCTGCCGGCAGGTCATCATAAACGGCAAGCATACCGGGATTGACAATTCCCATGTCGAGTCCGGCTTTGATGGCATGGTACAAGAACACCGAATGAAAGGCTTCTCGTATGGTGTTATTTCCTCTGAAGGCAAATGAGAGGTTGCTGATCCCCCCGCTTATCTTGGCATAAGGAAGATTTTCCTTGATCCACACAATGGTTTTGATGAAATCTACAGCGTAATTATTGTGCTCTTCAATGCCGGTACCAATCGCGAGCACATTCGGGTCGAAGATGATGTTCTCGGGCGCAAAGCCAACCCGGCTGATCAGTATATCATAAGCCCTTTTGCATACTTCAATGCGTCTTTCAAAGGTGTCGGCCTGTCCCTTCTCATCAAATGCCATTACCACCAAGGCAGCACCATAATGCTTTACCCGCGTGGCCTGTTCTACAAATGCAGCTTCTCCTTCTTTCAGGCTCAGTGAGTTAACAATGGATTTTCCCTGAACACATTTGAGTCCGGCTTCAATAACCGACCACTTTGATGAGTCGATCATCAACGGAAGTTTTGCAATTTCCGGTTCTGCCATCAACAGATGCAGGAAACGTACCATGCATTTTTCAGCATCAAGCATGGCATCGTCCATGCATATATCAAGTATCTGGGCGCCCCCGTCAACCTGTTCCCGGGCAACAGATAATGCCTCTTCGTATTTCTCTTCGCGGATGAGCTTGGCAAACTTAGCTGAACCTGCCACATTGGTTCGTTCTCCGATATTCACAAAATTGCTGTCTCTGGTAATCATCAGGGGTTCAAGCCCGCTTAAGGTGGTAATATGCCTGTCAGCCGCAATCTGCCTGGGCTGATAACCTTCCGCCAGCACTGCAAATGCCCTGATGTGATCGGGTGTGGTTCCGCAGCATCCTCCAATAATATTCACATAGCCGTTTTCAAGAAAACCTTTAAGCTGCTGTGCCATGATTTCCGGTGTATCGTCGTACCCTCCGAACTGATTTGGCAACCCAGCATTCGGATGTGCACTGATGAAAAAGGGAGCTTTTTCGGATAGTTCTGCTACATAGGGCAACATCTCTTTGGCACCCAGGGCGCAATTTACACCTATGCTTAGTGGTTTGGCATGTGATACGGAACACAGGAAGGCAGCAATCGTTTGTCCTGACAAGGTACGGCCACTTGCATCCGTTATGGTGCCCGAAATCATTACGGGCAAACGCTTGCCACATTCCATGAATTGCTTCTCGCAAGCATACAATGCGGCTTTGGCATTCAATGTATCGAAAATGGTTTCAATTAAAAGCAAGTCAACACCGCCATCACACAATCCTCTGATTTGAGTTCCATAGGAATTAACCAGGTCATCAAATGAAACGGCCCTGAACCCGGGATCATTCACATCGGGTGACATGGACGCGGTTTTATTGGTAGGACCAAGTGAGCCTGCCACATACCGGGGTTTGTCCGGATTCATGCGCGTAATTTCTTCAGCCGCAGATACGGCAATTTTTGCCGAAGTCAGGTTCATTTCATATACCAATTCCTCAAGATGATAATCGGCCTGAGAGATGGATGTGGCACTGAAAGTATTTGTTTCAATGATGTCAGCCCCGGCATTCAGATAATCCAGATGAATCTGGCGAATAATATCGGGTTTGGTCAACGAAAGCAGGTCAATATTTCCTTTAAGATCATGACTGAAACCTGAAAAACGGCTTCCCCTGTAGTCGGCTTCATTGAGTTGATACCTTTGAACAAGGCTGCCCATGGCACCGTCTAAAACCAGGATGCGATTTTTTAAGGATTGATCAATAGATAATTTGTCCATATTCGTGTAATACGGGATTATTATGAGCAGGCAAAGGTAGAGTAAATGACTATTGAAATGAACTAATTGAGAATACTTTTCAGTACATTTATGTTCATTTCATTCATAATTGGCTTGCCTTGCGGTACGTACATATGTTTGATCCGATCGCCGAAACGTTCCGTGATTTTACCCCTTACCATTTTCATGGTACTGTTCATCAGGTGGTTTTCTTCGGTGAAACCTTCTTCAATTACAGCAAATGTAGCCGGAACCCATCTGTGGGGGAAGAGATTCTCAAACTTGCCGCCTGCAAGGAACTGGTCGATCTGTGATTCAATCAGTTGAATGACTTCATGGGGTGCGTTCTCATCTTCTATTTTCATTCCTTTGTCGGCCAGCCACGATTTTACGGCTGCAATATTCGGATATACAAGCGCTGTAGTATAAGCGTTCTGATTGTTATAAAGCATACATTGGTCAATGTATTTCGAATGCTGAACGAGGGCTTCTTCGATGCTTTCAGGACTGTATTTCTCGCCATCATCGGCTATCAACAAACTTTTGAAACGCCCGAGCACATATAGAAAACCATCTTTATCCATATATCCCAGGTCGCCTGTATACAGCCAGCCATCCTTTATTGTGTCAGCTGTGGCTTCGGCATTGTCCCAGTATCCAACCATTACATTCTCTCCCCGGATCACAATTTCACCTTTTTCACCCAGAGGTAGTTCATTGCCTTTATCGTCGCAAATTTTTAGGTCCATGTTGGCAACCAGCGTACCAGATGATCCCAATTTGTGCTTATCAGGGTTATTTGCTGAAATAACCGGGGAGGCCTCGGTAAGTCCGTACCCTTGATACATGGGAATTCCAATGGCATAGAAGAACCTTTGCAGGTCAATATCCAAAAGCGCCCCGCCTCCAATGAAATACTTCAGATTTCCGCCAAATGCTTCCCTGACTTTGCTGAAAAGAATTTTATCAAAAAGCAGTTGCAATGGTTTGAGCAATATTCTGAATCCTTTTCCCCGGTTCCATCCAATGTCATTGTATACATAGGCCACCTGTAAAGCGAAATTGAAAAGTTTTTCGGCTAAGGGGCCTTTATCCTTAATTCCTTTTTCGATGTTTTTCTTGAAGTTTTTGGCAAGTGACGGAACACTCATCAACAAGTACGGTCTGTTTTCCTTGATGTTGATGGGAATATTCCGGAGGGTTTCCATACCGGTTTCACCAACCTGAACAGATGCCATACTGGCACCGCATGACATCAATGTGTAAATTCCGCATGTGTGAGCGAATGCATGGTCCCACGGCAGAATCAGAAGTGTAGTCCAATACATGGGTATGGAGAACAAGCTCAGCGATTGTTCAATATTGGCTGTATAATTGCGATGACTGAGGATAATGCCCTTGGGATCTGCAGTTGTGCCGGAGGTATAACAGATGTTGGCATAATCGTTTCCCTGAACCGATGTCCATCTTTCTTTAAATTTTTCAGAAGATGATCTCAAAAATTCCCTGCCTTTATCTAGTATTTCGGCAAAAGGCATTTCAAAGTTCTGGTAATCTTCCTGTGAATCAAGCAGAATCAGTTTTTCAAGTTTTGGCAGAGAATCCATGATTGGTACGATCTTTTTTGCCTGATTTTTTGAGGCAATAATAAACCGGGCACCTGAATGGTCAATTCTGAATCGGAGTTCCGATGGCTCGGACAGCTTCACCGAGAGAGGCACATTTACGGCTCCGGAATAAAAAATACCCAGTTCGCTTATTACCCAATCATTTCTTCCCTCTGAAAATAAGGCAATTCTGTCTCCTTTTTGCACTCCCAGGGCAAGCAATCCTGCTCCGGCCTGGTATGCTTTTTCATGCACCTCTTT
>CAZLLD010000004.1:72875-86041 GCA_964560225.1 uncultured Bacteroidales bacterium | reverse complement strand
ATTTAATGCTTAACAATAAACTTATAACAAACTTACAATAAAAAAGTTTATTACGGAAAAAAGTTATGAAAAGGAGGCTTGGTTTGTCAGCCGGTTCGGCAACCGGGCGGGTTTCGGGCTGTAAAAAGCACACCCTTCAATCGGTTGAAAACCCTTGAAGGGTGTGCTTTATGATAACCTGTATGGATTAATTCTTCTCCGGGTATAGCACCACCCTCACATAATTCTTCAGATCGAATTTGTTTGCTGCAGCCTGAATTTCCTCCGAGGTCAGGTTATTAATCCATTCGGAATACCGCGTTATCAAAGCCGGATCATCATTCCGGTAGCCATTGGCCAGCTCACCTATCCAGAAACCGTTCTCCTTCATGTTCCTTTCAAGCTCGCGCCGCTGAGCTTCCTTCACCTTGACAAGATCTTCGGGTTTCACACCGTTCTTTTGAATGGATGCAATTTCATCAATGGCAACCTGGGTAAGTTTATCCGTATTATCAGGAGAACAAGGTATCATCACATTCAGAAATGCCCTGGAGTAAGGTATTCTGCCTAAATCGGCAGCGGCTCCCACATGATATGCCCCGCTCAGTTCTTCCCTGATCACATCGATATAGCGGATTCCCAATAGCTGACCCAGTGATTCCAATGCATGATCTTCGCGGAGATCCCAGGGTTGATTGGTTTCGAAATAAATACCCACCCTGCTTTTGGGATCATTGCCCTTGTAAACAGCTTTGTCAAGCTTCTCTGCCGGAGGCCGGATGCCCATATCCTTCCAGCTTTCCTGCCGCCGGGTAGACGGGAGGCTGGCCAGGTACTGCTCGATATAAGGCCGGACACTGTCAATTTTTACGGCTCCAACAATAAAAAATGTAAAATCAGAGGCATCGGCAAACCGGTCCTTGTATATTTCATAAATCCTGTCGAGTTTCACCTGGTCCAGTTCCTTTTCTGTCGGTATAACATCAGCCCGGGGGTGGTTTTGGGTTCTGGCCCTGACATACTGGTCAGAAAAATAGGTTTCGGGACTGGTGAGTGCATTTTTTACATATCCTTTCTGAAGGTCCATGAGTGATTTGAACAAAACACTGTCTTTGCGGGGACTGGTGAAATACATGTAAGCAAGCTGGAACATGCTTTCCATATCTTTCGGGGTGGATGAACCTGAAAGGCCTTCGTAGTATGCATCGATATAGGGACCAACTGATACGTTTTTACCGGCCAGCAACTTGCTGAGGTCCGATGTGGAATACTCAGCCACACCGCTTTCAGAAATCATGTCTGCTGAAAAGGTTGCCGCCTGATGATCCACTGTTTCATAAACAGAATAGCCTCCGGGGCTGTATGCACTGAACAATACCTGATCATTCTTGAAATCGGTCGGTTTCAAAACCACTCTTGCGCCGTTGGAAAGCTTCATCTCAACAGTGCCCAGTGTTTCATTCCTTTTGGCCAGCAGAATTCTTCCCTTGTTCGGTTTTTCAGCCATCAGCTGACTACCTGATATCTCGTCAACATAAGGAGCTATTTCCGATTTCATGGCCAGATCCACATAGCTTAACACCTGTTCTTCTGCAGGCAACTGCAAGCCTTCCTTTTCCGGAGCCAGAACAACCATCATCCTGTTGTCTGCCGGGAGCAGTTTAACGAGCGCCTGGTTCACTTCTTCAAGGGTGATTCCTTCAATATACTCCTTTGTAAATTCGTATTCGAACTCAATTCCGGGTATGGGTTCATCGTTCAGAAAATTTCTCAGGTATTCGGAGGCATAACTTACGGAATTCGTCTTATCACGTTCATTATATGCATTCTCATAGGCTGTTAAAACTTCCTTTTTCTGTCGGGTTAACTCACCGGCTGTAAAGCCATGACGAACTGCTCTTTCGCTTTCCACAATCATGGTTTGAACAGCTCTTTCGGTTCCGGTTTCGGGTGCTAATGCTGCGATCTGAAAAATATCCTTCTCCGGAACGATTGGCTGGAGTTGCGCCTGGGCGCCCAACAGGGCCGGATCGGGCTTATCTTTCAACTCATTGAACCGTTGCGTGAGCATACCGGAAACGAGCACGTTTACCAGCGATCTGCGATAGTCTTTTTGAAGAACTTCCTTTTCAGGATCTATCATGCAAATCATCGCCAACTGCAGCAAAGGCATTTCCTTATCGGCAAATACCATAGGACGGGTTCCGGCATGTCCGGGTACCGGGTAATTTTTCCTTGGCCTGGAATTTTCCGGATTCTTAATTGAACCAAAATGTGCCTTAATGCTCTTCTCAACAGCATCGGGATCAATATCCCCTACCACAACAAAGGCCATCATATCGGGCCGGTACCAATCGGCATAAAACTGTTTGATTCTTTCATGAGGAGCCCCTTCAATCACTTCCTTTTTTCCCAGGGGAATCCGGACTCCGTATTGTGAACCCTCGAAGAGGACAGGATAAAGCTTGTTGATAAACCTCAGGTTCACACCCTGGTTCATGCGCCATTCCTCAACAATGATTCCTCTTTCCTTGTCAATTTCAGTACCGTCAAAGGTAATATTGTGCGCCCAGTCCTCCATGATCTGATATCCCTTTTCAACAATATGCGCCGAATCAGTTGGCAGGGTCAGCATGTACAAGGTGTGGTTGATTCCGGTTTCAGCATTGACTTCGGGTCCGAACTGAACTCCAACCGACTGCATATAATGAACCAGGTCGTTCTTGGCGAAGTTTTTGGTGCCGTTGAAAGCCATGTGCTCCACAAAGTGAGCCAGACCCTGCTGGTCATCGTCTTCCAGCACCGATCCGGCCTTTACCACCAAACGCATCTCAACACGTTTTTCAGGTTTGCTGTTTTTGCGGATATAATAGGTCAGACCGTTATCCAGTTTTCCTGTCTTTATCTGTGAATCAACAGGAATGGGAAGATTGAGCTTGTCCTGCGACATGACAACCGGAATTGCAAAAAATAAAGCAGCCAGCATGAGGGTGAACCGGCAGACGAAGTTTGTTAACGTGCTTTTCATAGTCAATTGATATCAGATTACGCTTATTGGTTTAATATTATACATACTCAAAAACTTTACGACCTGAAAAGTAGCAAAAATAGAACAAACTGTTAATTCTTTTTTTGTGATTTCCAGGAAACGCCTTAAAACAATTGAATAAAGTCCATAAGATCAGGGAATAGCTGCTTTTCTACTTTCGAGACAATCATGGATTTTATCGACATCTTCCGCGCTTTCTGAAATAACGAAGAGTTTGTCGCCGGATTCAAGCTGGGTTGAGCCGTGGGGGGTGATATACTTGTCATGGCGCTGAATGAATGAAATGACTGCAGTTTTTGGGAAACCTATATCAACGATCTTTTGACCGATTGCTTTTGAGTCAACAGGTACCAGAATTTCAGTCAGCAGCGATTTGATGCTGTCGTTGCGTTCGATATCGATGGTAGTTCTCTGCCTGGCTTTAACCGGCAAGGCAAGATGAAGCCATTTGGCAACTATTGGCAGTGTAGTACCCTGAATGAGCACTGAAGTAAGCGATACAAAAAAAACAATATTGAAAATCATACTGGCCTTATCTGCTCCGGCAAGCAAAGGATAAGTGGCAAATACTATGGGAACGGCTCCCCGCAAACCCACCCATGAAATGAACCATCGACTACGATTCTGTACCCTGAAGAAATACAGACTGATAAAAACGCTGACCGGACGGGCAACCAGAATCAGAAACGCTGAAATAGCAAGTCCTATACCAATGTATGGAACCACATGACTTGGAAATACAAGCAGGCCCAAAGTAAGAAAAAGTACAATCTGCATCAGCCAGGCAAAGCTGTCAAAAGATTTCAGAATTTTCTTCTTATGGATCAGATCCTGGTTTCCCAGGTATATGGCACAGAGGTATACTGCCAAAAAGCCGTTTCCACCAACGAAATCAGTCGCCGCGAAACTGAACATCATGATGGCAATGACCAGAACAATATACAACCCTTCATAGTCGAGGTTGATGTTATTGATGATCCATTTCCCCAGCCGGCCAAAGACAAAACCCAGCAAACCACCCAACAACAACTGCTTAAAAAACAGCGGAAGGATGGTAAGCAAGCCTGCATCCTGGTTTACCACCAAACCCGTAAATGCAATGGTCAGCACATATGCCATGGGGTCGTTGCTGCCACTCTCGAGCTCGAGGGTAGGCCGCAAATTGCCTTTCAAGGCCAGGTTCTTGGAACGCAGTATGCTAAAAACAGCAGCCGAGTCGGTTGATGAAACAATTGATCCCAGCAACAAACCTTCATAAATAGTAAAATCGGTTACAGCCCAGACAAACACACCCAGTGATACAGCTGTAATGAGCACTCCCACTGTTGAAAGTGTTACACCCTGCCAGACTATGGGCTTCACAGCATCCCAGCTGGTATCAAAACCGCCCGAGAACAATATGAAATTCAGCGCAATAACACCGATAAACTGGGCAATGCGGGGACTGTCGAAATAAATGCCTCCAACGCCTTCAGAACCAGCCAACATACCAATACCCAGGAAGAAAATAAGCACAGGCACTCCAACCCTGTATGACGTTTTTCCGGCCAGCAGTGAAACAAAAAGAAGAATTGAGCCAATCAGCAATGCATTCTCTGCAGTGAAATTCATATAGGTTAAGTGATTTCTAGTTTCCGGCACCCAATCATTAAAAAAGAGCCTGCTAAAATTCAGACAGGCTCATGATCTTAATCTGTGTCAAAGAAAACCGGTGAACAGATACACCAGGGCACCGATCACCACTGAAGCCAGGGCAAAAGGAAGGATAAACTCCCAGAAACCTGTCGGCCTCGTATTATAATCATAATCAAAATCCCGTTCCATGGCATATTGAATTAGAGGTTAAGTAATAAAACCGTCCGGAAATTCAATCCGGCAGCTCAGCTTTTCGTACCAAACTGCAACTGCCCTGCTCATGGAAATATTAAATCAGCAAAACACAGATAAATTGAAGCAGTGATGCTCCTGAATTGTTGTTTTTGTAGCAGCAATAATTCTGATGCTGTGAATAATCCAAAAAGAGCGGTATGAGCGGCTTCCCCATAGCCCTGCCCGGCTCGTGCTTTTTGGTCAACTGGTATTTAAAAGGTTTAACCTTAAGATGTTTTACCAATACAACAGTAAACAGGGCTTTGTGGATATCAATTGCCCATGTTTTGTCGGTGTTATGAGCAAATGCATGATAACTGGAAGCATGAAGCAACTGCTGTGCCAGAAAAGCCAGTGCAAATGTCATTGCAATAGCCGTTTTATATGTTCTCAAGCCTTTCATAACGCTGCGATCTGCTTTTTACAAAGATAGTCAAATTTATCTATAAATAAAAACAGATCAATTTATTGCAATTTCGGTCAACTGGTTTCCCTGATTGAATTATATGGCAAGACCAACGCGTTCACCCATTCTGACAAAAGTTTCTGTTCCCCTTACTGAATGTTCAATCAAATCAATATCAGGTTGAACAGCATCTTTTTTGAACAGTTGAATAATGGTAGAGCCTCCGAATTCAAACCAGCCCTTTTCATCACCACGATTGCAAGCACATGAATTCCGGTTATGAAGAACTATCCGGCCAACCATCATGGCACCCACCTCCATGTGTATAACCTGCCTGAAGTTGTCGGTGTGCAATACAGTAAGCTCCCGGTAATTTTGTGCCAGTAAAGAATCTACCAAAGACAGGGCAATGGGATTCACCGAGTTCAGGATGCCGGGAATTGTTTTCACCGGGTCCTGTAAACCTGAGTCAATATAACAGAAACGATGGTAATCCATAGGTGCAAGCCGGTACACAAAACACCATCCATCGGCATATTCCCTGGCCATACTGTCATCCAGCAGCAACTCCGTCAATGTATACCAGTATCCCTTCACAGGTACCTGATATTTATGAGACAAATCAAAAACCAGCAGGCGCGCATCAGCAGGAGAAACCAGGTGTGCGGGACTGGGATCAATCTTCCGGACTCCCGGTTTTAACTTCCGGGTAAAAAAATCATTCAGGCTATTATAGGATTCAAGCGGTCGGCTGATTTCTTCCGTATCAATCTTGTATTGTCTGATGAACTTGTGAATCATTGATTTGCTCAGAGAACTCTTCATAAACCAGCCATATAGGGCCGAAACAATATGCCGGTTCATCAGGCGCGTAACAACTTTTCCCGTGAACGTACCGTACAGGAATGACAAAGCACTGAGATTACCCGATACCTCAGCCTCTTCCAGCTTTGTATCCCTGTGGAATATTTTGTACGCTTTCATGAAGATGTAACTTATACCATGGCAAAAGTAATACAAAAAACCATTCACCCCCCTGAATTCGCATTTCACCCCCTTTTCCATCCGCTTCTGCCAGATTGCTCTTGAAAAAGAACCCTGGGTGAAGCATTTTTGTGTGGAATATTTACTTGAAACCATGTTCGCTTTATTTGCCGCAGCATTTATGATCATTTCCTTTCTTCCTGCTGAAGATACCGTTCCTGCAAGGGACGCCAATACGGCTCCGTATTATGCAAAAATGCAATATGCAGGTAATATGGGTCTGGCATCGGTAGGCCTGGGTAAAACCTGTTTCAGAAACAGGCTGACTCTCGATTTCAACTATGGTTACCTTCCCAAAAAAATAAACGGTTCCCGGGTACATACGCTGGCATTGAAATCAGCATACCAGTTCAGAAACCACCGGCTGTCAATCTTTGACATCAGGTATTATGCCGGGATCAGTATAAACTATGCCATCACCGACAATACCTATTTGTCCTATCCCGATTACTTTCCTTCAGATTATTACAACAGCAATGCCATTCATTTGAATCCGTTTTTGGGAGTCAGGTTAACGCTGCCGGAAAAAGAAAACAAACCCGGTGCAATTGGAATCTATGCCGAATTGGGGACTGTAGATTACAAAATATGGTATGCCATCGCCAACAAGGAAATCAAATCAAATGATATCTGGAATCTTTGTTTTGGAATTACTTTTCCCCTGTATAATAACCTGTTAAAATGAAATCTATTACGTCCATAAGCATCACCGGAATATTCCTGTTTTCACTCATATCTTGTTCTGATCAGATCAGCTATAGTCCATATGATTCCGATGTGGATAAGGACCATCTCAATATGAATGAGGTGAAAATGATCAGTAACATGGCCCTGTCGGAATCAGACACCTTCAGATTCGCATTGTTGTCGGATATTCATGACAACTATGATGACTTGTCAGACGCAATTAAAAGGTTAAATAAGCACGCTGATCTCAATTTCGTTGCCTGTTGCGGCGATATTACCAATTCAGGACTGGCCCAGCAATTTGACTGGTATGTTGATGTAATCAACAAATCGAAGCATCCTTTCATAAGTGTTATCGGCAATCACGACTATCGTTCAAACGGTTACCGCGTGTATAAAAAAGTATTCGGGCCGTCGAATTTCTCATTTGAAGCAGGAAATTACAGATTTGTGGTCTTTGACGATGTGGTCTGGGAAAATGACAACCGGTCTCCAAAACTCGACTGGCTTACCGATCAGCTTTCGGAATCCGGATTGCCCCATGTGATCTTAACGCATATTCCACCATGGGACAATCAGATGACCGGAATCAACAACCTGTTTTTCAGGAATATTGTGAACGATGAAAACACGATTCTATGTTGTCACGGGCACACGCATGAATATGCCGATACCTGTTATAACGGCATCCACACAATTGTATCTGAAGCCATTAACGACCGGGAGTACTATGTGATCAGCCTGGTGGGAAACCAGTCTATTTTCAAGCGCATTTGTTATTGATTAATAAACATTGAATATCATGATTACCGCTTTGATTCTTTTGCTGGTACTTTGCTTGTTCAACAGAAGAAAGTGACTGAAAGCAGGTATTTAATCACCGGCTTCGGAAATGTTTGAATTAGTTTCCGGGGTCGGACCAAGCTATATATAAGTATTTCCGTGCTTTAACCTCTATAAAAAGCCTTATTTTGGCCTTAGAGCATCATTTTAAGGATAAAAAATGGAACGCTAAGGAGTTTCACATATTTTTATAATCATAATTATTGTATTACTACTGATGCGTTAAGCTTTAAAAGTGTTTTCTATAAAATTGATAATAAATATAATATAAATGTTCTTTGATTTTTTGATTTGTTTTGGACTCCGAAGGAGTTCTATTTGAATAACCGTGGGTGAAAACCCACGGATAGGTGGATAGAAATGCTTTCAGCCCCGAATGGGGTTGAATCGATCGGTATTCAGATCTGCTGTTCAGCCCCTTCAGGGCTGTATGGTAACATGCAGCTCATTTCCGTGGGGTAACCCACGGTTATTCATATTATGCCACTTCGTGGCTCAAAACCGAAAAAACAAATATACATTGACACAAAATATTAGCGCATCAGCAGTATTATTGTATAATTTCTCTTAGAGGGTCAAAAACACCCCTAAAAATGAGCCTCTAAGGTCAAAAATAGCCTAAAAAAATGGCATCACAAATCTGTATATGAGACACATAGCTTGGTCCGACCCCGGAATTATTTTCTAAGTAGCTCACACATTATTGCTTCTTCTTCTTTTTTGCTGCAATCTTATTCTGTTTTTCAACAAACCTTGTTGTAAAAAAATCAACTTTCCTCGAGAAAGGTCCAACCGATTTTGAAGGAGGATAACTTGCCGCGATATCTTCAACCCGAACCGGAATGTTTTTTACTGAAACAGCCGGCCCGCTATATATTGCAGGACTACTGGCATAAACCTTGTAGGCGTTTTTTTCAGTGAAATTAGAAAAATAGGTAATTGAATTGATAGATAACACCCATTTGATGGAGATTGATTTTTCCACATCGGTATTTCGTTTGGCGGCATCCATACCACTTACTTCATATTTTGCATTTACATTAACGAATACAAATAAGGGACTCTTTTCAAAACTCCAGTCAATCGCCCCAATTCCATTGAAATTCTCAAGCTTTAAAGGAGCTTTAACAAATTTTTGTGTCTCAAATCTCTTATTCAGAATTTCTACTATACTATCAGCTATAACCTTAAAATCCTCAGGCACACCCATATCTACAACTTTAGCCTGCGATGCCCGAGCTTCATCTGATGTGAAGGTTACATGGGATACTGTTTGCAATTCCTGAACATTTATGCCGCTTCTTCCAATGGAATTAAACATAACATAAACAGGAATTTCTTCAGCTTCATTAATTCGATCTAATAGAGTTTTATCCTCCTGAGCTTTCAATGAAAAACCTAAAAAGGTAATAACCGACATTAAAAATATCAACTTCTTCATTTCAGTTTGGTTTTATGTTTTGAATTATCAACTGTTTAAATACCGCACGCGGTCTAACAATTATTATTGCGGTAATGAAATATTACTTAATTCTGATTTGAAATGCTGTGTGGTCATCTGATGCTTATCTAATCTTGATATAATGGTATTCGCTTCTTGCATTAATTCATTTCCGTCTTTTACATCAAAATCATTCTCAATAAGTTTTTGAGCATATTCCTTTGCCTTGTCAAATTGCTCCAGGCATAGATAAATTGTTGCCAAATTGAAATAAGCACCATACCTCAGTTTTTTTTCAGCTTTCTCTTCCGGATTTCTAAAATTTGTCTCCACACTTGTGAAATAATCAATAGCAGATTTTATCCGGAAACTGGCTGACCCGGGAATTGAATCAGCGTTAATTGTCTCCAACACACTTTTCCCTGTAACACAAGCATCTTTCCATGCCTGGTATTCAGGATGTTTTGAAGATCCTAATACCTGCAGATGAGACCTTGGGTTTTGTATTGAAATTCCGAAATCTTTATTCAGGCAGGTATTGAAAAAAGTGTATGCAAGGTTGATTTCCTCGGAAATTAATTTGCCGGATATTTCGTCTTTCCTGGAATTAAATGCTTTAGTAGCATACTTTCCGGTCGAATATTCATCTGTTTTATAAACCTTCGCCTTATCACGTGAAGAAGTCTTGTACTTTGAAAGTTCAACGTCCTTGTAATCTTTGACTACGGCAGTTGCTTCAAATGAGTAGCGAACTTCAACACGATAAAGAGTTCTACGTCCTGTTTCCTTCCCTTCCTTGTCTTTAATTACCTCAACTCTTTCCTTAACCTCCGGTGCTCCAAAAATGATTTTATCAAGGTTTATATGAACAGTAAAATGGGCATGTGAAGGAACTTTTTTTCTTCCGCTGATTGAAATCCTGCTGGTATCAGATTGACTGGCTAAAAGACCTAATTCTTTTGCTTTCGCTATTTCTACGGCATAAGACAGGTATGATTTATCCAACGCAATATTAGGAAGCAATCGATAAGAATATTGAAATGCGTATTTATCAAGATCCACTTTTTGTGCTCCCAAATCAATGAACCAGCAAAACATCAAAACAAATAACAGAAAATACTTCATTTTATTTGTCGATTGGAATTATTTATTGCAATTAAAATGAGTATTTGATACGTTAAGGAATACCTCCTTTCTCATTTCATCTGTTGCCGTAAGTGGTATCCAAAATCCTTTTTCTTTTGCGTTGATTTTATCCACAACCAATTGACAATCCTTAACATATGCTATAATCTTCTTGAAAGGAGTGAATTTCAAATCCGTTAGCCCATACGCTGTTTCATCGCCAGGGATTGACACATAATATGACTTTGTATATGTAACTGTCTGTTCTTCAAATAAATAAATTTTAATTTTGGCATCAACAGGAGTAATTAGTTGAGCAAATGCAGCTGAATTTCCAACTGATACAGCGCCGCCTTTCATCTTAACTGAGAAAAAATGCTTTTCACCAACAGTGAACTCTTTTACCTCATCAGATTTATATTTTGTGGCTTTTTCCTGACTATCAACCAAGATTTCCACTCTTGCCGGAGTAGTCACATCGAACTCTACTTTGCCATTAATTGTTTCACCTGATGTAAGTATTAATTTTCCATCACCTTCGTAACGAATAAAGAGATCTGCAGGATCTGTTTGTGAAAACACAGAAATCATTGCAATCAGGAAACCTAACACTACAAACAATAACTTTTTCATAACAAAGAATTTAATTAAACATTGTAATGGTTTACGGTATCATCTTATAAATTGTTGCATATATAAAACCAATCACCTATTCCTAAGGTAATTACCATCAAAACCGCAACTGTGCTCATGTGGGGTGCTGGCGTGGAAGTATTTGGCTGTAGGCTGTAGGCTGTAGGTTGTCTGTTTGTCACTTGTCACATGCCTGCCGGCAGACAGGCTTGTCACCATAAAAAAAGTTCGGGCAATTCTCGCGGATGACTCAACAGAACCCGGGCACCATTGGTCTGCAACTCTTCTTTACTCCTGAACCCCCACAGCACACCAACAGCGTACATGCCGGCACGGTTGGCCGTCATCATGTCAACATCGGAATCACCCATATATACAAGTTCAGCAGCAGGCAGCTTCATCAACCCGGCAATATCAATGGCACCTGCAGGATCAGGCTTTTTGGGAAAATCGGGTCGCGCGCCGGTCACCTTTACGAAAGGAATATCACCAAGCAGCTTTTCAACAATTCTCCGGGTAAGTGGCTCTGCTTTGTTTGAGAATACGGCAACCGGGATTGTGCGCTTCACCAGTTCATCCAGCATCTCCCTGATACCCTCATAAAGATGCGTCTTAACCAGGCAATTCACGGTATAATCCGCTATCATCTCCTGATGACATTGTTTAATAATATCCGGCAACCGTGAATCAACCGGCAGTGATTGCGCCACCAGATTGTCCAGTCCCCTCCCTACGAGCAATTTGTAATCGTTAACCGGGCGCACCGGATAGCCATGGCTCTGCAATACCCGGTTCATCGACCCGGCAATATCTTCCAGCGTATCGGCCAGCGTGCCGTCAAGGTCAAAAATGATGCCTTTATATTTCATTGTTTGAATCAGCTATTTAATAAAACGCATGTGGTATAAGGCATTGGCAGTAACCTTGTTATTTGAAAAATGATCTGCATGGTATTTGCCGGCCACATATAAACCTGACTGATCGCAATAATGCCTGCTGGCCGGATTACCCGAATTGCCGGTGGGTATCACGGTAAGCGACTTGTCCCAGTCCGACAGGTCGTAAATATGCCGGTGTGAAGCTCCAAAATCCGAATCAAAAGTTTTTGCCGTGGTATAGCCATAAGGAGCTACTGTGTGAAAACTACCCCCAACCGGGTAAGGTCCTCGCTTCAGCTTGAAAATTTTATCCAGAATATTGACAGTTGAAAGCGGATGACTCAGGATCAGCCTGTGCTGTTTTCCCCATTGCCATGCTCCCGGATCACTTCCCATGATTGAATCCAAATCCGCTATGGCTTTTGAGAAAGCCCTGTAAACAACATCATTCAAGACCTCTTTGCTGTCTGGAGTAGTCACATCATCAAACCATTCGGAAACGCCGGCCTCAACCAACCCATCGGTGGCATTGCGCCAGATACTGCCCAAACGCAGGTACCGGCCGAATAATTCCACACCCAATTCATCGGAATAAATGCAGCCGATCAGGTTTACATATATGGATTCAAAAATCAACGGGGCAGCCTCGTCAGCCTCCATTACAAAATTCCAGCTTTTCAACAATTCATAAGCCTGGCTTTCAGTTGCAGTAAGTTTCGTATTACCAGATAAGGCCTTTATGAAAACCGGTGTGTATTTTTCAGCCATTTTGGAATACCGGTCGAGTTGAATGCTCTTGAAATCCTCAACTGAAAGCCTGTCCCTGGCATTAAGCAACTCGGTTATTCTCAGATACCTGTTTGGCTGTGCATACCAGGTCCCGATATGAAGCGGATAATCTGCAGGCACAGTGCGGTTATTTGCCGAAGCAACATAACCCTCCACAGGATTGTACTGAAAGGGTAATTCATCAAAAGGCACATATCCTTTCCAGTCATACTCGTCGGTAGTACCCGGCAACACTCCGAAAGGAATGTCGCGCTTGCGCACCGGCACCCCGGCGGCACAGAAAAGTCCGATATTGCCTTTGCGATCGGCATAAGCTATATTCTGGCTGATCGAGGTAAAAGTCCTTAACGCCTGTTTAAAATCATTCCAGTTATTTGCCCGGTTAAGCCAATACATCGTGCTGATCTCATCACTCATCTCATC
>CAZLLD010000004.1:0-72775 GCA_964560225.1 uncultured Bacteroidales bacterium | reverse complement strand
ATCTCATCACTCATCTCATCGCCCACCCAGTGCATGGTCACCACCCGGTCGCCGAAGTTCCTGAAGGATGAAACAACGGGACCGCGGTGCGTAAACCGGAGTGTTTTTTCAACCTGGTTTCCTTCCTTCGTTTTGATGATTTCGCTCCGGATCTCAAAATTCTTCCAGCTTCCGTTGAATTCATATTGCCCGGAATCAGCGGGATTGATCTTTTCTTCATAAAAATCCACATTATCCACATAGGTATTGGTCATGCCCCAGGCTATGCTGTCGTTATGGCCGCAAATGACAAACGGGGTTCCCGGCAATACCAGGCCTGTCACATTCAGTTTTCCTTCAATCACCTGGTGCATCTGGTACCAGATTCCGGGTATGTTCAGCCCGAGATGCATGTCGTTGGCCAGGATCGCAGAACCTGTTTTGCTTTTGGCAGGAGCCACCGCCCAGTTGTTGCTGGCATCCAGCACGTCAATTCCCAAATCCTGCAGCATCGCCGTGTGCAGCATCAGATCGGGAAGCAAGGTTGAAACGTCCTTCATTTCAGTCTTGCCGCCATAAACGGTGGGTCTTTTTTTAAGTACATCCGGCAGCAGCTGATGATAACGAACAGAATCCACTGCTTTCTGAATGTCGGCCAGCAACACTTCGCTCCAGCCCGATTTGAGGTCCCACCCCATGTACCCGATCATGTTCACCGTATGACAGGGCTCCCACAATTCGGGTTTGTACCCGAGAACACTGAATTCGAAAGGCAGCCGGCGCTGGTTGTTTTGGATGTACTGATTAACGCCTTCCGAAAATGCTTCCAGCGCCACAACACATGCAGAATCTGCGTTCTTCAGGAGCTTTTCCGACTTGTCACTGAAACGCAGCGCACGCAGGATCATGTCGTTTTCCATGTATTTTTCGCCGAATATCTCCGAAAGCCTCCCCTCCGTAACATGCCTTAGCATGTCCATCTGCCACAGCCTGTCCTGTGCCAGCAGATAACCCACAGCCAGGTACAGATCGTGCTCATTCTGTGCATATACGTGGGGAATGGCAAAGCTGTCGCGATACACCTCAACAGGCGCGTACAAACCTGACAAATGAATATCCCGGTCAAAGTCGGGCAGTGAACGATGCGTGAGATTCCGGATAAAAAGAAAACCACCGGCAATTACCAGCACCACAAACAGCAGAAAACCGGCCAAAATGCGCCTGAATCTTTTCATAGATAGGATTTTTTAAAGTTTACGCCATGAATCCTGTTCAATCAACAGAAATAAAAGTAATCATTTGTCGTAAAATTATAAAAATCCCAATATGTTCCCGGCGATTATTGGCCGGATGATAAAAACCTATAATATTTTTCAACTCATCCTCAAACTGTTACCAGGTTGCGAATGGCCTGTGTAAGTTTTTCGGGTAATTGCCGTGCAACCGGTACCGACTTTTCGTCTTTTCTTCTGCACCAGATCACCGTATTGAATCCATAAGCCAGTTTTCTTTTTTCCTCTTTGTCTACACTGTAATACTCAAAATGAAAGCGCACTCCGTTCTCATAGATCCTGTCGATATAAAACCGGGTCAGGATATTTTCAAACGGCATGGCTTCCTGAAGGTGCTTCACACTGCCTTCAACGCATATGAATTCTCCGTTCCTGCCATTATTTATGAATATCCCGGGATCCAATTGGTATAAATACTGCTCCATCAATCTGGATTGCCAGTCGTAGTAATTGGAATAATACAGGTTGCCCACTGCATTGCCGTTATGCATACCTGTGTCAAATATCCGTTCTGAAAGCATAATACTGGGCCTGATTTTTGACGGATTCTCGTATTTAAGTGCTCCCAGGTCTTTCATTCCGGGGTAATGACTGCCCTTCTCAATGCGTGTCACTGATCGTGATCTTCCCTGGTACTTCTCCAGAAAATCCATAAAATAAGCCGGAATGGGCGATTTTTTAACGATACCGCGTCCTTCAATCTTCACCCAGGTCGTCGACAGGTTGCAATTGGCCAGCCTGATGAGTGAACCCGTGACCGGATCTTTTTTCAGATATTCAAAGTTCAGGTCAATGAATGAATTTTTAAAATCCGACTTGTCGGTAATCCACAGGTTTCCGGTAATCTCATTGAGCGTGTCGGCCTCATTGAATATCTGAATATCCGATTCATTGGTGACCATGCCGTACTCACCTGATCCCAGGTCGTTCAGAAGCTGCCGGCTGATCGGGGCCAACACCAGTTCACGCAGCGTGCCCATCCATCCCGGATAGTTGGTGAAGTGCGTTTTCCCAAAGAATCGCTTGCAATCCTTAAACGTAGTATAGAAACCATAGGTGAATTTTCCCTGTTTCTCATCGTAAACGAGAGATTTTCCGGCATCTTCGTTTTCAGTATGATCAGAAACAACCGGTACTGACCTCAGCTCAATCAGATTCGAAATAATTGCCGTGTTGTTGGGCAGCGCATTTATAGGGAAGGTCAGCACCATGCTGTCAGGCTGATCACTGGTTCTGACCCTGAAAACCACACCACAATCAAGCACTTCCTCAATGCTGATATTTACCGGTACCACTCCGAGTGATTTGATCATGGTTTCTTTCAGGCACCACAACCGTGTGGCGCTGACATTGAGATCATGATCTGTTCGCTGAAGTTGCTCCAGCAAACTTACATATCTGCCTTCAAGCAATTCATTCCACTCACCTGCCGATCTGTTTTCCACAAATTCAATATCGCAACCCTGTTCATGGCTGCCCATCGTCATCAATAAAACCGATCGGCTGTGCGAAATGGATATCTTCAGATCGCTGTTTTCAATAGCCGGTTTTCCATTTGCCGACCACTGTATAGAATGGTCCTTGCCATCCTGGTCTGCTTTCATCTCAGCCAGCACATCACGGAGCAGGTTATCTTCCAGCACATGGCGCCTGGCAGCATCCAGCCGGTTGAATTCCTCGTCATGTTTGAACAATCCGTAATGGATATTACTGCCCATCAGGTTTCTGTACTTGCCTAATTCATGATCCAAAACCTCCCGGTAAACTGAATCCAGTGCTGCAATTCTTTCGGGATTTGGATAATCAGGTGTAGGCTCAAGGGCTTTTACTGTATAGCCTTCAATACGTTCTGCCAAATAGCCGTCGCTGACAAACTCAACGTTGCAGATTCCTTCGGATTCGTTCAATTCATTCAGGATGCTTTTAATTGTACCCCCATTGAATTGTCGGGCGATATCATGGATCTCCCAACGTTTGATTCCGACCGGCAAATACTTTTTACCGGTTAGGAAGAGCTGTACCGATTGCAACAGGATATCCCTGAACAACGGGCTTCCAAGGAGCAAGGGTGACCGGCACGATTCCGAAAAACATGCTTCGGCAGGATCTTTTTGAACCGCACTTGCAGTGAAGGTGACACTTTCCTTGCTCAAATCATACACTTTGCTGATGTTCCTGAACCTAGGTCCCTGGAACAACAACCAGGTGTACAAATCACTTTCGGGACTTATTTTCAATGGCGCTTCACGCAGTTCAATGGTTTTTTGGATTGCCTCAGACTTTGTTCCGATAATGATCTCGGCAGAGAAACTATTAAAACCCGTTTCTGCATATTCCGTGGTGATTCCGGCAAATATCCTGACCGGCTGGTCCGAATTAACCGTTCCTTCCATGACACGCGCAGTAATTTCAACTTCCATATCTCCTGTTTCAGGCACCACAATCGGCCTGAGCAGTGAAACATTTTCAAAAACAAGATGATTGACTTTTTCGGCCCCGGCCAGCAGGCAGGCAGCCTGCGCCATGGCTTCAAGTCCGAATACCGTAGGGAACAGCAGTGAACCGTTGTAATTGTGATCGTCAATATAAAGATCATCCTTACGGTTCAGTCTTACCCGCGTGGTTAATTCCTTTCCCTGCTCCAGGTGCCTGATATCGGAGATATACCTTCTGGCCTCAGACAATTTCGGTGTAGCCTGGTACCAGGTATCGAGGCCTCCCATACGCGAGGAAATAACTACCTGCTGGTCGCTGTTTTCATGTTCAAACCAGCGCAGAAATTGCTCCACACCCAGGGATGGTGCAATAGAACCAATGCCCATTCCGGCAAGCACTTTTGTGCTGCCCATGCGGGCTCCCATTCCTACTTCATCCCAAATACTGTAAGCCAGGGTTCTTGTTCTGCAATTTTTGCTGTTGCTAAAAGCTCTAAGCAAAAGATCGAGTGTTTCATTTGAAAAAGCATACCAGCTGTTGCCCGGCATGCCGGTAACCCCAATAATGGAGGTGAGGGCAACAACATGCTTCAGCTGATTGCCCTTAAGCGCATGCAGCAAATTAATTGCTCCTTTAAGTTTGGGTGCTATTTCATTCATTGCCTCACCGGCCGTCACCTGCTCAGCCCTTCGCGGAATATTTCTTCCGGCTCCGTGAATTAATGCCGTAACCTTGCCCAGACTTTCCTGAATTTTGAAAATTAATTCATTAACCTGTGCCTCGTTGCTGATATCACAGGCAAAATACCGGGCTGTAAGACCCGAGGCTGTATACCTTGACAGGGTATTCCTGACTTCATCGTTTTCAGGAGAACTACCTACAAGAGCAATCCTGCATTTGTATTTTTGGACCAATGAAAATACGCATTCAGCCGTGATTCCCTTGGCTCCACCGGTAGCCACAACCACATCATTTTCATCTATAAAACCACCATATTCTTTCAGCAATTTACCGGTGACGGCAGGCTCATATTGCATGCGGCGTCTTACCAAATCAGCGTCATATCCCGCAGTCATAAAGGATTCTTCAGTTGCAAATTCATTCATGAAGATATCCGGTATCAATTCCACCGGAAGTTTCCGGCTCACCTCAACAACCCGTATCCTCATATCCGGCCTTTCATGATGCACGCTCGCAGCAAAACCAACCGCACTGTATGCCGCTTTTGATTCTGCAGGCATCCGTACATTTCTTGAAAAACAACCATCGTTATGCTGCACAAAACCCACCATGGATACCTCACTCATATTCCCGGCTACATCAGCCAGAAGGGAAACAATCTGTTCAGTATTTTTGCCATTAATAGCCAAATCGGGTAACAAAACTAAAAAACAAGCATTTTCAAGTGAATGCAGCATAGGTAAATCTTTGCTCTTAACTGAAATCACTTTGGAAATCCTTGATTTCAAAACCTGGCCCAGGCTGGCAGCAACTTTCTCATCTTCGGCATGGTGAACAACCACGATGCTTTTGTTCTTCCAGAATTCCATCGCTGCCTGTTGGGTAACTGCTGAAGGAGATTCGGTTAGCTTCACTGAATACGCATTAACCCAATTGTCTTGATTTGACAATTCATCTGACTTGCTGTTGGGAACCGGGTTTTCTGAAACCAGTTCACTAACCATCCTTACCAAATCCTCAACCTTGGCATTGGCAACTTTTGAAGCGCCAATCTTTCCTTGTATTCCGAACTGTTTTGAGATTTCGGCCACAAACGAACCCGCCTTTATACTGTCCAGGTTCAGATCATCCAGCAATTTGAAATCAGGTTGAATGCTGTCTTTAGGAAATCCTGTTCTTTCAGCCAGAATGCTGTTGATTATATCGGAGATATTTTTCTGCGGCTTATCTGGTACAGCGGCAGCAGGGACAGCTGTCGCCTGTTGTTGCTCAGGAACCAGCTTGTTCAGCTTACTGACAATTTCTCCCAATGATGCATTGGAAAATTCCGACGTATTGACTTTGCCGGTTGCATTTATGCTTTTCAACAATCCGGCAAGCAGAGAACCTGACTTGATGCTATCCAGGTTAAAGTCGTCAAGAAGTTTCATGTCATCCCTGAAGCCATCGGCAGAAAAACCAGTCATCGACTCAATCTTTTTATAAAGCGCATCTTTTATGCCTGAATCGGCTTGAGCAGGTGAAGATGCAGGTACTGCCTTCGCAACACCAGTTGCCCCGGTATGAATTCCGGTTGTTGGGTTCGGCTCCGTGAAATTGCTTTTCCTGTTGCTGAAGAATTTATAATCCGCATCAACCACTTGTTTGATGAAGTCACTTCTCAGTTTCAGGTAGTCGTTGAATGCCGGATCGGCATTGCCAAAACCCAGAAGTGCTCCGATTCCGGAGGTAAGATCATTTTCGGTCATTGCAGGTTCATCGGGGAAAGGACGCTCCAACGGGTTCACCAAAAATTTCTTTTCGTGAGCCGGAGTAAAATCTCTGATCAGTCTGTTTTTGTATATTTCATGAATGCTGATTTCGCACCCCAGCACAAAGGTGTTGGCAAGCATAATATTCCACGAAAAGTCGTCAGCGGAATTCAATTCAACCGGGAATGCCTTGATTTTATCTGATATATTGGAAACCAAACCACTCAACACCTTGCCGGGTCCAATTTCAATCAGCAAATCGCATTGCTCCTCGAGATGCTTGACCACACTGATAAAATCAACCTGATGAACGGCCTGAGTTGAAAAATAGGCATTTAAATCCACGGCTTCATCAATCTCTTTACCGCTGACACTGCTGATCAGCTTTATAGAATTCTTTCCCGGACCTGCAACCTTCAATTGGTCATATTTAATTATTTCTTCGGCTACCTCAGCCACCAATTTCGAATGAAATGCTGCGGAAACCGGGAGTTCTATGGCATTCACCTGATCTTTTGCTGCGAGGGCGATCACCATTCGCACACTATCGGCATCGCCGCTGATGACAATTTGTTCCGGTGCATTGATATTGGCAATGGTAACATAGCCATCAACTTCCTTTAGGTATTTCTCAACCCGGTCCTTATTGCATGCCAAACTGGCCATGGTCCCCGAGCCGAATTCAGCCATCGATTTACCGCGAAAAGCAGCAAAACGAAGCAGGGTTTCTTCACTCAACAATCCGGCTGCATAAAAGGCCATCAGTTCGCCCAAACTATGACCTGAGACATAATTAATTGGAATACCAAGCTGTTCAATAAATTTGTACCAAACCAGTGAGGCAAGGGTAATTGCAGGTTGTGCAATTTGGGTCTGCTTGAGCCGGTTCATCCAGGAAGCAACCTCCTGTTTGTCGGCAGCCCTGTCCGTGGTCTTAAAAACAGAAGATAGTACCTGGTCAGATCCGCAGGAATTAAAAAGTTCTGAGGCCTTGTTTACCGTTTCCCGTATCCAGTTATGACGTTCAACAAGTTTGTAAGTCATGTTCAGTTTTTGTGAACCCTGACCCGGGAATAAGGCACCGATTACAGGATTTTTCTTTTTTCGGCCCAATGAAATGGAATTGTTTTCAAGAGAAATCGGGTCTGTTTCATTCCACTTCCCAACCTGCTCCATAAGCGTTTCTATCTTCCTGTCGAGTTCAAAAGGAGTATGAGCTACCATTGCAGCCCTGAATTGTTTATCGCTGTTGGTTTGCAGATTGTTATGGAACGCAAGGTCGGCCATTTCGGCGTAACTCATGCCTGAGGCTTTCTGTTGAAACTGCTTCAAACCCTCAATCAATTCATTGCGGCTGCCCGCAGAGAACAAATACAATTCATGAGTTTGATTGGACACCATGAGCTTGCTTTCAGGCAAGCCCGGATTCAATTTGGGATTTGGACTGGTTCCGGATTGCACGACCACATGACTGTTAATGCCACCAAAGCCCATTGCAGAAACTCCAGCTATCAATGTGCTTCCGGAATCCCGCACCTGCCCGTGAATAATTGGGTAAACCGTTTGAGCCTTTTCTTCAAAAATGTCATTAAGGTCTTTCAGGCCTGCCGTAGGCGGCAGCACCCTGCGGTTCAAAGCCATTACTGTTTTGATGAATGCCCCGATACCGGCAGCAGCCTTGGTATGACCCACAATTGATTTGAATGAGGTAACACCACAACTCCGGGGTGGCAATTTTTCTTTATGATTAAGGGCAATGGAGATTCCCTCCAGTTCCACCTTATCCCCAACAGTAGTTCCGGTTCCATGGCCTTCGATGAAATCAAGATTTTCAGGATTGAGGCCGGCCTTTTCATGGGCACGAATCAGCGCCCTCGACTGTCCTGCCGCACTGGGCGCTGTAATACCCCCCTTACCGTCGGAAGAAATTCCCCACCCTTTCACCACGGCATATATCTGATCATTGTCTTTGATGGCATCTTCAAGTCTTTTCAGAATAACCATTCCACAACCCTCACCGGGCAAGAACCCCTTACCTCCCTTGTCATAAACCCGCATTTCATCAGGAGTAAGCGCGCGGGTCTTGGCGAATCCGACGAGTTCGAAAGTATCCAGACTGATATCCACGCCTCCGGCAATAACCATATCCATTTGTCCCGATTCCAGGTAATTGGCGGCCGTTACAACTGCCAGTAACGATGAAGAACAAGCTCCGTCAACGATATATCCTCCTCCATGCAAATCAAGGTAATTGCAAATTCTTCCGGCGACGGTATTCGCCAAACCGCCTGCCAGGGTATCCTCGGTAACCGGTGCAAATACCGATTTATAATAAGATTCCATGGCACCTTCCAGTTCACCGAGAACATGTGTGAGCCCCTTTTGTGCAGCAGAGGCTTTTAATGCCTTTCTGACATATGGCCAGCGCAGCAACATCTGGTTCGATCGCGTAAACTCCCCGGTGAGTGTATTGCCCAAAATAACTCCTGTTTTTTCTTTAGGTATGCTGTCCTTGTCGAAACCGGTATCTGCAATTGCCTGCAGTGCCGTATCAAGCGCCAGCCAATGAACGATATCGGTACTTTCATAGGTCTGCCTGGGAATGCGTTTCCCCATCCAGTCGAACTCATAGCCTTCAATCACTGCCGCCTTGTTCTGATAAGTTTTGTTCGGAACCACAGGATCCGGATTAAAATACTCACTGTTGGGAAGCCTCACATCCGGCATTTTTCTGAACTGCTGGCGTCGTGCCAGAATATTTTCCCACAATTCCAACGGTGATTTAGCGCCGGGATAATAACACCCCAATCCGACTACCGCTATGTCGCCATTTCTTTCCAGCGGATTCAACTTAACATTTTTCATTTTACTATAAATTAATTTAACCTAATCCAATACACATCAACACAACTTCAAATCAACACAACACAACACAATACAACACAATACAATACAATACAATACAAATAACATCCTTCAGAACAATTTGTTTGTCCTGAACACGGCTTTTGCATACCAGACCAGGGTTGGGATCTGATTAGCTAAGGGATATTTGTTTGGGCTTGGTGTACCTTGACCTGGTTGAACCTACGGTTCAGCGTCAGGGTGTGTAGGGTATTTCAGGTAGGAAAATGAAGATATCAAAGATTCACTTCATTGGAATCAACGCTCACTTCAGAGCCAATCCACTTTTTTGCTTCGTCAATAGATATAAACGCTTTTATCTGAAACTTATTGTCGGTTCTCCGGTTGGTAAAATCCGCGTAAGTTTTCACAGCCAGCTTGCCGAAGGTGCTTTCCGGTAAAACAAATGCCACTTTCTTGGCTCCAAAATTGTAAGCCCGGTCATTCACATTTTTGTTAAGCCATAACAAATCATCCGGCTTAACTACCTTTAAAAGACGAGCATCATTAATCCATCCCAGGTTGGGGATCGACTTGATCTTTTCTTCCATGAAATCCATCCCTACCTGAAAAGGTTTTCTCCAGCCCTCGCCCGAAATGTACTTCAGCGGTTGCCAAACGATGCAGGGGACGTTTTCCATAAATTCTAATCTAACTGATTGGTCCTCAAATATTACCATAATTATATAAAGTTGGTTAAGTTCTAACGTATAACGATTATCAAATGTAGGAAAAAATGTGAAAAAATGTTAAAAATCCGTTAATTTATTTTCAATGTAAGCTCTCTTGCTCAATTGAATCCTGATGGCAAATGCAAAAACAAGCAACATTTTCCACCCGCTCCATCGCAGGCATAATGAAAAGTATTACCTTAGTTCCAATTCACAAAGTAACAACGGATACCTATTATGAAAAAAAGAACTCTGCTAACACTCTTGCTGATCATGATCGCATCAGCCCCGGCGATATACTGCCAGGCCGATTCATCCGGTTCATCCGTTAAGAAAGATAAGATCAAAACAGGGTGGAATTTCGGTGCCCTTCCTGCCATTGCCTATGATACCGACATCGGCTTCAAATACGGTGCCCTGGTCAACCTTTTTTACTATGGCGACGGGAAACAATACCCCAAATACCTGCACTCGCTCTATTTCGAATGGAATCACACCACCAAGGGAAGCGGTTTGAGCCAGTTTACTTATGATTCTGAATATCTTATCCCGGGTATCAGGGTTTCAGCCGAAGCCAGTTACCTCACGGAACAGGCCCTTGACTTTTACGGGTTTAATGGTTACGAGTCGGCCTATAATTCCGACCTTGAAGACGAAGACAGCGAGGATTACCTGTCACGTGTATTCTACAACATGGATCGGAGACTTCTCAGGATAAAAGCCGATTTCCAGGGAAAAATCAGCGGCAGACAGTTCCGCTGGCTTGCAGGTTTAGAGTTTAACAAGGCCAACATGGGAACGGTGGATATTGATAAATTGAATAAGGGAAAAGATTTGGAAGATCAGCTGCCCGATACGGCGTTGCTCTACGACAAATATGTTGAATGGGGAATGATATCCGAAGATGAAAAAGACGGAGGTAATGCCACATTACTGAAAGCCGGACTGGTTTATGATACCCGTGATATTGAGCCGAATCCCATGAAAGGTATGTGGACGGAACTGCAGCTTCTGTTTGCTCCCGGATTCCTGGGCAACGGAGATTTTGCATACACCCGCATGGCCTTTACACACAGACAATACTTCACACTGGCACCCGAGGTGCTGTCATTCGCCTACCGGTTGAGTTACCAGACCAAACTCAGCGGTGACATGCCCTATTACATGCTCCCCTTTGTTTATAATACAGCTCCCAATTATACGCGCGACGGACTGGGCGGAGCAAAAACCATACGCGGGATCATGCGCAACCGGATCGTGGGTGACGGCTTTGTATACGGAAACCTGGAATTGAGATGGAAATTCCTGCGCACTATCGTATTCAACCAGAACCTTTATTTGGCCTTGAGTGGATTTCTCGATGGAGGAATGGTTACTGATAAATTTGATTATAATACTCCTGCTGATGCGGAAGCTATTCAATACCTGAACCAGGGAAGTGACGAAAAGCTGCACCTCGGCGCCGGTGGTGGTTTGCACATCGTCATGAACCAGAACTTCATCATTGCCGTTGACTATGGACGTGCGCTGGACCCCGAAGACGGCATCAGCGGGCTGTATATCGGGTTGAATTTTCTATACTAATGTGCCAATGTGCCAATTGCCGAATTGCCGAATTGCCGAATTGCCGATTTGCCGATTTGCCAATGTGCCAATGTGCCGATTTGCCAATTTGCCAATTGCCGAATTGTCTAATTGCCGAATTGTCAAATCTGCCGGCAGGCAGGCTTCACTTCGTTCGCAATGACGCTATTTGCTTCAAAATATCAAACTACCGCATCGACTTTTCAGAATGAATTCAGAAATAAATTTCAAAATATTTCGACAAATCAATTATTCGTTTATTTTTGTATTGATATTCTATTCATTCTTTTATTTTTTATTTTATGAACATCTATGTAGGTAATCTTCATTTCAATGTTAGTGAAGACGAATTAAGAAAAGCTTTCGAGGAATACGGCGAAGTGGCTTCGGTTAAAATTATTTCCGACAAGTATTCCGGAAGGAGCAAAGGTTTTGGTTTTGTTGAAATGCTGAATGACAATGAAGCTAAAAATGCAATTGACGGCCTTAACGGTGCCGAAATTAAAGGCAGGGCTGTGAACGTTAATCAGGCAAGAGAGAAAGAGAACAACTCGGGCGGAGAAAGAAGAAGTTTCAGACCAAGATCGTAAAACCACTTTGTTGCTGATATCAGCTCACTAACTGCTTACCAGCGCGCTGTCTTGCTGCTGCCGGATAACCAACACCATCCGCAGCGATGTTTTCAAATCAGGTTTTCAGTTGTTTACATAACTGGGGGCCTGTTTTTTTATGTATCAGGCAATAACAAAAAAAGGTGCAGCCATGCAGGCTGCACCTTTTTTGTTTTGGTAAAGAATCAGTTTAGAAACTGAGATCCAATCCTATTCCAAAAATCAAGTTACTTTTATAATAGGTGTCAGTAACAGGAATGGCTGCACCCGTTGCTTGCAAAGTATGAGAGTAATCTTTTGTTCCATCAATATAAGCAGTATAAGCAACTCCCAAATTCACCATTATCTTTTCGTTAAATTTATAACCAAGTCCACCGCCACCAGTATTTGAAGTAAGGCTATAACTCAAATCGCTCTGATATTCTTCGCTTACACCTGTCTTGGCTAAAAGATATCCAAGACTAATAAACAATTTATCAGAAATTCCATATTCAAGACCAAGTCCCCATTCAAAATAGTTATTGTCAATAATATCAGAGTTGTCAATTTCTTCACCGGCATCATTGGTTTTACCATAACTAACTCCTTTATCCCAGTAATAATGGAGTCCCGTTGATGCCGTGAATTTTGGAGTCACCTTGTAATCAATGCCTAAAGAAAACATGGCAGGTAAATCGTTACTAACTTTCTCACCATCCGGAAACATGGAACCATTTGCGCCAATGAAATCACTTTTTGTTTCATTTTCAACATCAATAGTGGTCTTAAATTCATACTTCATACCAATATTAAGTTTGTCAGCAAAAGCAAGATTAACCCCAATAATTGGTGTAAATCCATGACCCTTTTGTATGACATCAGCCTCTTGGTCGAAAGCATCACTTGTTGTATTTGCAGTTGATGTCGCAAGTGCTGAGGCACCTGAAGCCTGTGCTGCCTGTCCTGTAAGTGTTGTTGCAGTTGTATTGCAGGCAGTCTGGATATCACCAATTCCCTGTGTGGTATTGATACCCAAAGCAGTAAGGCCTCCTTCAATTTGAGTTCTCTGATCGGTGGTTATATACCCGCCTGCTTCTGCCTGAGCCAAAGTGGTTCCGGCGGGTAATCCTGCAGTTATCAGTGTGCCCATTGTACCTGAAATATTGGTTGCTCCGGTCGCTCCGGCGGTAGCCTGAGCAGCCAAAGCGGAATACTGACTGGCAAAAGAATTAAACGCTGTTGTTACATTTGTCCATGTACCATCAATATTTGCCTCAACATCCCTCAAATAACCTTCATAAGTATTTTTTACAGTGACATATCTCAAACCACCATAAACAGAAATTACATCATTGATCTGATAACTGGCACCAAGTTGATACCCAAGGTACATAGAAGTACCCTTAAAATAAACATCAAAACGGTAATCGGATGCTGTAACACCCAAAGCGCTGCCAAATGCATTGACAGTAGGAACCATATCTGCAACGCTCATTTCAAAGGCAGGCAATCCGTCTTCAAATGTGGCACCACCGCCACCACCAACAGGATTGAATCCAAAAGATACAGCTATCTTATTCTTCTTCCAGGTTGCGTATAAACTCGGGAAAACAGGAACCTTTATATCACCATAATATTTTTTAGGACTAGGATTTAAGAACTGATAATTATTACTAACATCCTTATTCTGAAAAATAGTCTGTGAATTCAATGAAAAATGAAAACCATCCTCCAGTTTGGTTAAACCGGCCGGGTTAAAGAAAACTGCGTCAGGCCGAACAGATGCGTCCCGAGCTAAGGTGCGAACCCAGTATGCGCTCTGGTTTGAGTTGTGTACTATTCCCCCTCCAAACGCCACAGAGCCCACAAAAACAAAGCATGTGATTAATAATAGTAACTTTTTCATAGGTTTTTCTTATTAAGTTTATAAACGAAATTTAAGCATTTCCATAATATATGCAACAAGCCCTTTATTAACAATTGTTAGCGGAACGAAAGAATAATTATATATATGGCTGTATATTTGCTTGTTACAACTTCCATCCGGCACCATTGTCTGCTGCTGATCATGTGAATCGACTGAATATTTATTGATTTCTGCAGATTTCAATTGAATTCTCTATTTTTAAAGTCAAATATAAAGGTTCATGATTCACATCAACGATAACCTGATCACCCCGCTGATCGACCAGGCAAGATCATGCAAAAGGAAAAGAAAAAATCACAATTTTCATTCCGCCGCGTCCGACCCGATGCACCGGATGCTGCATGCGATGGAACCCGATACCTATGTGCAGCCCCATAAGCATGAAAACCCCGATAAGCGCGAAGCCTTCATCATACTCCAGGGCCGGGTTGCTGCCATTGAATATAACGATCAGGGCGAAGTGTGTGACTGGATCATCATGGATCCCAAAACGGGCAACTTTGGCATGGAAGTGGCCCCCCGCCAATGGCACAGCCTGATCTGCCTCGAAAGCGGTTCAGTAATATACGAAGTAAAAGACGGTCCCTGGGATCCATCCGACGACAAGTTCTTTGCCCCCTGGGCACCGAAAGAGGGGGATGCCACACGCAGTGCTTTTAATAATAGGGTATTGGAAAAGATCGGGGTGTAATGCTCTGGCATGTTTTCTCAAAAGGCCGTGGAGGTCGAGCGTCATTGCGAACGAAGTGAAGCAATCTATTGCAAATGAACAGATTGCTTCGGTCGTATCTCCCTCGCAATGACGTTCCACCTCCGAAGCGCTGAGTTTAGTTTAGCTTCCCTGCCTACACTGCCGTTTCGGCAGGCAGGGCTGAGCTCCCTGCGGTCGGTTGCAACTACGCTACTTTTCAGTCTGTCTCTTCTTGTTTTGTCATTTGCAAAAATTGTTGTTTACTTTGCGTCTGCCAACTACTTCATGTTTGGCAATACAAAAAAAATATATCTTAATGGCCATTCAGAAACCTTCAATACCCAAAGGCACACGCGATTTCGGACCCGTTGAAACCTCGCGCCGGAACTACATATTCAACAGCATTAATAATGTTTTCCGCCTGCACGGATATGCCCAGATTGAAACACCGGCCATGGAAAACCTGGACACCCTGCTGGGCAAATACGGCGAAGAAGGAGACAAGCTGCTGTTCAAAATTCTCAATTCGGGCGACTTCCTTGAAAACATCATTGCTTCTGATTTACAAACCATTGGATCCAATGCTGCCTCACTGAAATTTTGTGAAAAAGGGCTGCGGTACGACCTCACCGTGCCTTTTGCCCGCTTTGTAGTGCAACACCAGCACGAGATTGAGTTTCCGTTCAAACGCTACCAGATTCAGCCGGTATGGCGTGCCGACAGGCCACAAAAAGGACGATACCGCGAATTCTACCAGTGCGATGCCGATGTCATCGGCAGCAACTCTTTGCTGAATGAAGCCGACCTGGTTCAGATCATTGATGAAGTATTCACCCGCCTGGGCATCAGGGTAAAAATCAAGCTTAACAACCGGAAAATACTGTCAGGTATAGCAGATTATATCGGTCAACCTGAAAAAATAACAGATATTACGGTAGCTATTGACAAGCTCGAGAAAATAGGCGCTGAAGCCGTAAACCAGGAATTACAGAATAAAGGTGTGAGCGTTCATGCCATTTACAAGCTGGAACCCGTTTTTGCCATCACAGGCAGCAATTCTGAAAAACTGGCCGGCCTGAAGAAACTGCTTCATATAAGCCAGGCAGGCATCAGGGGTATTGAAGAGACAGAAACGCTGATCTCGATGCTCAACACACTTGACTTACAATCGGAAGTTGAAATTGACATTTCCCTGGCTCGCGGGTTGAACTACTACACCGGTACCATCATTGAGGTGAAAGCACTCGATGTGGAAATCGGAAGTATTTGTGGTGGCGGCAGGTACGATGACCTTACGGGTATTTTTGGTTTGAAGGATATTTCAGGCGTGGGCATTTCTTTTGGCGCCGACCGCATTTATGATGTGATGGAGCAATTGAAATTGTTCCCCTCGGAAACCACAGAAGCGGCAAGGGTATTGTTCGTTAATTTTGGCCAAAAAGAAGCCCTGTTCTGTCTCGCCCTGCTGAATAAACTCCGCGCAGCAGGCATTGCTTCGGAGCTCTATCCCGAAGCCGCCAAACTGAAAAAGCAAATGGCATATGCCGACGCAAGAAAGGTGCAATATGTTGTATTGGCTGGTGAAAATGAAATCAGGGAAGGACAGCTTACCGTAAAAAACATGGCAAGTGGAGAACAGGTGAAAGTTGCGCCGGACGAGTTGGTGAAGCTGGTATCGTAAAAGATTGCGAAAAAGCATAGTTAAAAACCCTTCAAGGGTTTTCAACCGCTTGAAGGGTATATTCAATAATAAGGTAAGCTGAGCGTAGTCTCCCGACTACGCTCAATTGATTAACATTCTTTACAACTCCAACATCACCACCGAAGCTGCAGGCAACTTCACGTTCACCGTTTCCTTATTCAGCTTAAATCCTTTAAACGGAACCGATTTTACTACCTCCGGGTTGGCGAAGGTATTGTGCTGCGACAACTCTTTTGCCGCAAGCACCGTTCCTGAAATACCTGCAGGTTTATATGCCCGCAGATCCAGATTCAGTTCAATCTCCTTATGTGGATCGGCATTGGTAATTGTTATATGAACCTTTCCGGCTTTATCGCGCGATGCGGAAGCAGTGACTGCCGGAACTGACTTCCCATTCAGCACATATTCGGGTGATTTGAAAGTGACCGGTATGAGGGCAGCATCCTGATGAACCTTGTACATCTCAAAAACATAGAATGTGGGGGTGAGCACCAGTTTATCGCCTTCTGTGAACAGAATGGCCTGCAGCACATTCACCATCTGTGCAATGTTGGCAATCTTAACCCGGTCGGCATGGTTGTTGAAGATGTTCAGGTTAATTCCGGCCACCAAGGCATCCCTCATGGTGTTTTGCTGAAACAGGAATCCGGGATTGGTTCCGGGTTCCACGTCAAACCAGGTACCCCATTCATCCACAATCAGACCCACACTTTTCTTCGGATCATACTGATCCATAACGGTTGAATGGCGGGTAACAAGCTCGTCCATCACCAGTGTGCTTTTGATGGTGCTGAAATACTCTTCCTCGGTAAACTGGGTGGCAGAGCCCTTATAAGTCCAGTTATGAGTGATGGTATAATGGTGCAGTGAGAGTCCGTTCATCAGGTTCAGGGGCACATTCTTCATCAGTGTTTCTGTCCAGTGATAATCCTCCGAACTGGGTCCGCCGGCTATGCGATAGAGCTTGTTGGCTCCATAATTCCGGGTATAAGTGGCATAGCGTTTGTACTGGTCGGCATAGAACTCGGCTGTCATGTTGCCACCGCAACCCCAGTTCTCGTTCCCGACTCCCAGAAATTTCACCTTCCAGGGTTCTTCACGACCGTTTTTTCGACGCAGATCGGACATCGGGCTTTTTCCGTCGAAAGTCATGTATTCAACCCATTTTGAAAGTTCTTCAACCGATCCGCTGCCCAGGTTCCCGCAAATATAAGGCTCAGTTCCCACCTGCTCGCAAAGATCCAGAAATTCATGGGTTCCAAAACTATTGTCTTCCACTACCCCGCCCCAATGTGTATTGATCATTTTAGGCCTGTTTTCGCGCGGGCCAATGCCGTCCATCCAGTGATACTCGTCGGCAAAACAACCACCCGGCCAACGCAGATTCGGAATGTGCAGACGCTTCAGTGCAGCAACCACATCATTCCGGATTCCCCTGGTGTTAGGTATGGCAGAGTTCTCTCCCACCCAGATCCCACCATAGATACAATGTCCCAGATGCTCCGAGAAATGTCCGTAAATGTGCCGGCTGATTGTATCCGTGGATAAATCTGCGTTCAACACAATGGTAACAGGCTGCGCCGTTAAGGGTGTTTGTACTGCAGCCCATACAAACAAAAGGCATGCTAAAAGTGTTCTTTTCATATTTCTGGTTTTACTGTTTGTAATATTCCGTTCTTAAAACCTGGTCATCCAGGCATCAGGGTGAATCTCCTCACGGATTCTCTGCAATTCTTTTACAGCAAGTTCCTTATCCTCAAACGATGCAAAAGATACAGCGAATAGATTGCCGATTTTGCCGAACTTTTCAGCTTTGAATCCCATATCACTCAATGAATTTACCAGTTCATTGGCATTGACTTCATCTCTGAAGCAGCCGGCAACAATGTAATAGCGCAGGTTTTCATCAATCAGGCTGTCAGCAACAACTGCCCCGGGAATTTCTGCAAATACCAGTGAAGTATCGGCAACTGCCATTCTAACCGAGTCGGAAAGCTGATCAAACAAAGAATCAGAAATGAAAAACGATTGTTGCTCAGGTTTGGTATCAGGACGGATCTTACCCCTGAAAATAAAAAATATAATTACTGCTGTATTCACCAAAAGAATGATGAGCAGCCACCTGATAACCTGTTTCGAAGAATAATAACCGGTTTTCCCGGATACGGCATTCATCGCATGCGCTTCAACAGGAGCCTCCTTTTTTGTTCCGGGGTCAACATCCTGCCTTACAGGTTCACCTGTTTCATGAGCCGCTTTATGGCTTTCCGGTTCCATCTCATTTTCAACAGCCGTAGCAGTGACTTTCCCGGTTTTTTTAATTACCGGTTTTTCAGGGGCCGGCTCTTCTTCAACCTGTATCACAGGTTCTTCAACGATGAGATCCGCAAGTTCCGGTTTGTCTTTACCATCAGAGGCTGTAAAAATAATCCTGCCATTGAAATCTTTGCGCAGAAATCCCAATCCTTCAATGGTAAATGCATTTTTTGAATCCAGAGCCTTGCCAACTCCTGAAAGAAAATCTGACAATTGCTGCTGGGCAATTTCACGGTCAATGTTTTCACATTTTATCATATAATCGATCAGCAAGCCATCGTCGTATTTCAGCGATTCATTGAATACAACAACCTTGGGGTCTTTTTGCTTCAGAATAAAAGCTCCCAAGCCGGGAATAATCACCCGAAGATTGTTTTCAAGCAGTGCGGCAATGTATTTGTCCATCAGGTCATCTCGTTTTACTTTCCAATTGTAAGCAACCTGTACTTCAGCAGCCACAGGTATTGCACATTATTCATACCAAAGTATGAATTTTATTGGAATAACATATGAACCTTTACAAAAAGTTGTAAACAAGAAGAGCAGAAACAAAAGAAGAACGTACCGGGATTATATTTTTTTCTTAACTTGCAAGTAATAAAGCAAAACTGTATGAATTCAAAGAAAATTCTTGGAATTGATATTGGAGGATCGGGAATAAAGGGTGCTCCTGTAGATGTAAAGACAGGAAAGTTGCTGGATGAAAGATTCCGCATTCCCACACCCAATCCCTCCAGTCCTAAAAACGTGGCAAAAACCATCAAGGAGATGGTCAAACATTTTAAATGGAAAGGTCCCATCGGATGTGGTTTTCCCGCCGTGGTTCAGAATGGCATAATAAAAACTGCAGCCAACATAGATAAGAGCTGGATTGATACCGATGCAGCCATGCTTTTTCGTGATACTACCAAATTACCGGTTTGGGTAATCAATGATGCCGATGCTGCCGGACTGGCTGAAGTAAAACTTGGAGCCGGTGCAGGTTTTAAAGGTGCCGTAGTGGTGCTCACCATTGGCACAGGAATTGGTTCCTCCCTGTTTGTCAAAGGCAGGCTTTATCCGAATACCGAATTCGGGCATGTTGAATTCAAAGGTATGGATGCCGAAGTCTACACCTCTGATGCCACCCGAAAGAAGGAAGATCTTGATTGGACTGCCTGGGGCAAAAGGCTTAATGAATACCTGTCCCATATTGAATTTCTCACCTGGCCCGAGTTGATCATACTGGGCGGCGGAGCCAGCAAGAAGCTCGATCAGTTCAAGGACCAGCTCAACCTGAAAGCCAGAATTGTTCCGGCCCGATTTCTGAATGATGCGGGTATTATCGGGGCTGCAATGGCCGCCAAGGTAAAAATCAAGAAGAAACACTAAAGGGAATCCGGTTCACCAATGATCTCCCCAGGGTGATTTCATCGGTATATTCCAACTCGTCACCGATAGAAACACCACGTGCCAGGGTTGAGAATACCAGGTTATAGGTATTCAGCCTCTTGTAGAGGTAAAAATTGGTCGTATCCCCTTCCATGGTAGCGCTCAATGCCAGAATCAGTTCCTTAGTTGTACCTTCTTTTACTCTTTTTTCAAGGCTGTTGATGTTCAAATCAGCCGGGCCCAGTCCGTCCATGGGTGATATGATGCCTCCCAGCACATGATACACACCGTGATATTGTTGTGTGTTCTCAATCACCATGATGTCCTTGATGTTTTCAACCACGCAAATGGTGGCATGATCACGTTTCTGATCCGCACAAACCGGGCAAATGTCCCTATCGCAGATGTTTCCGCAAATGCTGCAAAACTTCAGATCGGAAGCTAATTTAATGAGGGTGGAACCAAAGTTTTCCAGTGCCGTCTTGTCCTGCCTCAGCAGGTGCAGCACCAGCCGGAGTGCGGTTTTATGACCAATTCCGGGCAGGGTGGCAAATTCATTCACCGCGCTTTCAAGCAGTTTGGAGGAATAATTAAAATTCATGACCCGACCTGTTTTTGCATCACATATTTTACCTGATACCAGGCAAAATTAATCTTTTATTCGGCAACTGTTTTTCAGATTGAATGTTTTTACTATCCTTGCATTTTCAAGGTAAATCACAGCTGTAATGAATCCCTGGATATTGCTCACCATCGTTGTTACCTATTTCACGCTTCTGATCATTATTTCAGTAATTACCAGCCGTGGAGCCGACAACGCCTCTTTCTTTGTCGGCAACCGGAAATCACCCTGGCTTCTTGTAGGCTACGGGATGATCGGAGCATCCATATCGGGAGTTACCTTTATTTCTGTTCCCGGAGAAGTGGGAGCAAGCTCTTTTGCATACCTGCAGATGGTTTTCGGATTCTTTGCCGGTTACATCATCATTGCCAATGTGCTGTTACCTTTATATTACCGAATGAACCTCTCTTCGATATATGTATACCTGAACAGCCGCCTGGGTCTTTTCAGCTATAAAACCGGCGCTGCTTTCTTCATCCTCTCCCGCGTGATCGGGTCATCTTTCCGGCTTTACCTGGTAGCCCTGGTTATTGATGGATTTATTCTTTCCAAAATGGGGGTACCATTCTGGTTAACCGTGATCATCACCATTGCGCTGATCTATGTTTATTCATTTAAAGGAGGCATACGCACCATTGTATATACCGACACCCTGCAAACAACCTTCCTGGTCCTGGGCGTGATACTTTCCATAGTGCTAATTGGTAAAGAGTTGAATCTTGATGCCGCCGGACTGATCAACAGCATCGGATCGAGCCGGTATTCGCAGGTATTTGTGTGGGAATGGCAACCCGCCAATAATTTCTTCAAACATTTCCTGAGCGGCATGTTCGTGTGTATCGTGATGACCGGTCTGGATCAGGATATGATGCAGAAAAACCTGAGTTGCAGGAATATCAAGGAAGCCAAAAAGAACATGTACCTGATGAGTATACTGATAGTGCTGGTAAATATTCTCTTCCTGTCGCTTGGTGCCTTGCTTTATATCTACGCCAATTCAAAGGGAATCATAACAGAAAACTTCGGCAACAGCGAACTCGCCCAAAACTGTCCTGTAAGCCTGCAGTACCCGGGCACCGAAAGTATGCAGTGCGGTAAAACAGACGAACTTTTTCCCTTTCTTGTATTCAACTACCTGCCACCACTCGTTGGATTTGTGTTCATCATGGGATTGCTGGCATCCGCTTACGCAAGCTCCGACTCGGCACTGACTGCACTGACCACTTCTTTTTGCGTTGATTTCCTCGGGTTTAAGGAAGACAACCGGCGAATGGGTACCCGAAATTTGGTTCATATTGGGTTTGCCGTGCTTTTTGTGTTGTCCATTCTGATGTTTAAGATTCTTAATGATGAAAGCGTCATCAACGCACTGTACAAAATTGCCGGATATACCTATGGGCCGTTGCTGGGCATGTTTGCATTCGGTATCCTTACGCCATACAAAGTCCGCGATAAGGCCGTTCCCTTCATTTCCCTTGCTGCACCTGTTTTATGTTACCTGCTGAGCACCTACTCACAGCAATGGCTGTGGGGTTACCAGATCGGTTTTGAATTACTCATCCTCAATGGGTTGCTGGTGTTTGCAGGACTGTATTTTTGCAGGGACAAGGGACAATAATAATGGTAGCAGAAAGAAAGTAGCGGTCATTGCGAGCCTGCCTGCCGGCAGGCAGGCGGAACGAAGTGGAGCGTGGCAATCTAAGTTTATGAGTCAGGATATTGCAGAGATTGCTTCGGTCGTGCCTTCCTCGCAATGACTCGCTAAACCGGCAGTGGCAGACAGAATTTATAACCACTCACAGCTCGAAGCCCACAGCTCATAGCTGTTTTCAGACTACATGACTATGAAGACTTTGAAGGCTTTGAAGACCTAATTGGCCTATCCGAAATAAAATTCATCTTTTCGTCTATAAAATACTCTCCATCGTCGATTTTCCCCGAAACGGTTTCCTCATCCGGGATGTTACTGCTTTAAGTGATACTGAAGCCATCAACCACATTCATTAAACCCGGTCACCAAAAAATAACAGTCGAAACCTGAAAATACAGGCCGCCGAAACAGTTGCACTGAATTTTAGTTTCAGTTATCTTTACACATAAAGGTGCTTTTTACTTTTATTATAAATTGAATTTAACCCAATCATCATGAAAAAAAGGTTTCTTGATCAACGTATCATGGCTATCGCTCTAATAACGGTTGTTTTCACGTTGACAGCATACAAAACCGGTGAACCTGAAGGCAGGGGGTCCACCATACCTATTTACCTGAACACGGCCTATTCTTTTGAAGAAAGAGCTGCTGACCTGGTTTCAAGGCTCACCTTGGAAGAAAAAGAAAGTCTTTTGGGAAACAGCATGGCTGCCGTACCCCGGCTGGGAATTAATGCTTTTAATGTCTGGAACGAGGCCCTTCATGGTGTCATGGGCGGATTCGGCATGGCACCTGGCACAGGTTCGCCTACATCCTTTCCGAACAGCGTTGCATTGGGATCGGCATGGGACCCGGAACTAATGGAAAGGGAAACCCGGGCAATTTCTGATGAAGCAAGGGCTCTGAATTCACCGGTTATTAACGGATTAACCTATTGGTCTCCTGTGGTAGAACCTATCAGAGATCCACGCTGGGGACGCACTGGTGAATCATATGGAGAAGACCCTTTTCTGGTTTCGCAAATTGCAGGTGGTTTTATCAGAGGTATGATGGGAAGCGATCCCGATTACTTAAAGACGGTTCCCTGTGGCAAGCATTTCTTTGCCAACAACAGCGAGTTCGACCGGCATGTTAGCAGTTCCAATATGGACAGCCGCGATATGAGGGAGTATTACCTGGCACCTTACAAGGATCTGATTGAAAAAGACAACCTCCCCTCTATCATGACTTCCTACAATGCGGTGAACGGGGTTCCTACGTCGGCCAGCAAACTGTATCTCGATACTATCGCCAGAAGAACCTATGGAATGAAAGGGTACGTTACCGGCGATTGTGCAGCCATCGAAGACATCTATACCGGTCATTACTATGTTAAAACCGCACCTGAAGCTACGGCCGAAGGCCTGAAAGCCGGAGTCGACTGCGACTGCGGAAGTGTTTACCAGTCAAGTACCATCGATGCCCTCAACAAAGGCCTGATTTCCATGGCCGATATTGACAAAGCACTGTTAAACATGTTTGTTATCAGGATGCGGCTGGGTGAATTTGACCCGCCTTCAAAAGTTCCCTATGCACTTACCCAGTCTGCGCTCATTGGATCACCGGCAAACAAATTGCTGGCAAAAGAAATTGCTACCAAAACGCCTGTTTTGCTGAAGAACAATACCAGTGTAAAAACCAGCAAAAAAATACTTCCCCTGAATCCGGAAAACGTTAAAAAACTGGCACTTATTGGCCCCCAGGCCGATAAAGTGGTGCTTGGACCCTATTCGGGGAGACCGTCACAGGAAAATATGGTATCTCCCCTGGCAGGGATCAAGAAGTATGTATCAGAAAAGGGTTTGTCAACTGAAGTCATATTCAGTTCCGGAGGCAGTACCGCCAACAAAAGCAACCTGTTTTACGTGGCCGGCTTTCAACTGATCAATTCAAACGGTTCTGTTTCCAAATACGATGCCACCAAATTCAGCTCCTGCTCCAGCGGAATCACTGTAGGATCGGGTATGGGCGCAGAAGAGCAGGTGAGAACCATCAATGACGGTTCGTGGACTGCTTATGAGAACATCGACCTGACCACCACGGATACCATCGGGATCAGTCTGAATATACCCATTGATGGCGGATTGGTTGAATTGAGAGTTGGCTCGCCTGAAGGAAATCTGCTCGCTACCCTGAATGCTACCGTTGAAGCAGGAGTCAGGCCGGGAGGCGTTTATGGCCTGGGCACGCTGATGAAAACAAAAGTCAATAAGCTGGGACTGAACGAGCCCCAGACTCTATACCTGGTTTACAGAGCTGCCCCCGATAAGGAAATTGACAAGAATACCATAGAAATAGCAGCTTCTGCAGATGTGGCTGTGGTTTTTGTGGGAACCGATGAAAAAACAGCCACTGAAGAATCCGACAGACTGACACTCCTGCTTCCGGGCAACCAGGTTGAACTGATTAAAGCGATAGCTGCTGTTAATCCCAATACGGTTGTTGTGATGCAAACACTCGGATGTGTTGAGGTTGAGGAATTCAAAAACCTGCCAAACATTCCCGGAATCATCTGGACCGGTTACAACGGGCAGGCACAGGGCGATGCCATTGCCGAAATTCTTTTTGGAGCTGTCAATCCGGGAGGAAAGCTCAATGCCAGCTGGTACAAATCGGTTAATGACCTCCCCCCTATTACCGATTATACTCTCAGGGGAGGTAATAACAAAAACGGGCGCACATTCTGGTATTTCGACAAAGAGGTTTCCTATGAATTCGGGTACGGACTTTCATATACCAGCTTTGAATACGGCAATTTCAAAATCGACCGGAATACCATCACACCGCAGGATCAAATAACCATTAGTGTGGATGTTAAAAATGCCGGGAATTATGCTGGTGATGAAGTAGTTCAGATTTACATGCGCACACCCGAAAGCCCTGCTTCACTGCAACGTCCGATAAAAAGGCTGAAAGGCTTTAAGCGGGTAACCATACCTGCGGGTCAGACCAAGACAGTGACCATCCCGATCGATTGTGCCGATTTGTGGTTTTGGGACATGAAAGAAAACAAGATCACTTACGACCAGGGCAACTATATTTTCGAAATAGGGACATCTTCAAAAGACGTCAAAGGAACGGTAAGTGCTGTCATGAAAGGAACATTGACACCTGTTCTGAAAACAGTTGTTGCTGATTGCGGTGCTGTTGTTTTCAGAAAAGGATACAGTTCCCAAACCAATGTAACTGCTGCCATGACTGATGATTATTTTTATGATATCTCGAAGGCCCGGGTTGTCTATACCTCCAATAATCCTTCTGTTGCTACTGTCGATCAAAAAGGCCTGGTTACTGCTGCAGGAATCGGTGTTGCAACCATAACTGCTGCCGTAACCATCAATGACATAACGGTATCAGACGATTTCCCGGTTAAGGTGATGCCCGACTTAAACTTAACTTCAGTAACCATTAATAACAAACCTGTAAAAGGATTCAATCCGAATACCGTACAATACAGTTATCTGGTGAGCTCATCTTCAAAGATCCCTGTTATTAGAGCCACTCCCGTTGACCCTGGTATGATTACGGAAATCACCCAACCTGAATCCATTCCGGGAACAGCAACGATCAAACTGATCGATCCAATTTCATGTGACCAGAAGGAATATGTGCTGAATTTTGGAATCAAGCCCCTCAGCGATGAATTCAACAGCAACATAACAGGCAACCCATGGATCTGGGTACGCGAAAATCCGGCCAACAGAAGATTTGATGCGGCAGGCGGAAAGCTTATCATTACCAGTGAAGAAGGAGATGTCTCCACATCGGCAAACAATGCCAGAAACCTGTTACTGCAAAGTGCCAATTCCGACTGGACCATTGAATCAAAAATTTCGAGCTCCCGAAAACCTGCCGGTTTTACTGAAAATGCAGGAGTCATTGCTTATCAGGACGATGACAACTTTGTTAAATTGGTGTACAGGGCGAATGTAGGCCGCAGGGGAGCGCAAAGGCCCGCCGGATCAGGTGAACAACCCGGAATTGTTGAGCTTTCAGTAGAAAACAAAGATTATCAAACATATTCCGTTTCTGTTACTATGGATGGAATTATTAAAGGTGATAATACACTGATTCTTAAATTGGTTAAAAAAGGAGCCTATTATACTGCTTATTATGCAACTGATGGAGGCAAATTTGAAATCATCGGAGAAGCTCATGTCGTGTTGAAAGATATCAAAGCCGGTGTGATTGCCTGCAATGGTGTTTTGCCTGCTCAAATGGCCCGTTTTGCCAGAATGATGCAACAGAATGACCAGGCGCCTGAAAAACCCTTTGAAGTTGGATTTGATTATTTCCGGATAACAGGTTCCGGATTGAAATGAATAAGATACCAATTATTAATTAAATGTCTATTGCTATGAATAAAACCATTCTGACCTTTTCACTGGCAGTTCTGATGGCGGGAGTGCCATGCGCTGCGCAGACGCAATCAAGTGTTGTCGAAGATTTCAAGCCTTCTTCCGTAAACCAGCCGGGTAAAGAATATCCGCAGGTTAATTCGGAAGGCCGGGTACGGGTGCAAATTTCAGCACCTGAAGCAAAACTGGTACAGCTCGATATCGGTGCCGTAAAATACGATTTAAAAAAAGATGAAAATGGGGTATGGACAGGTGAATCAGCTCCTCAGGATGAAGGCTTTCACTATTACCAGCTGAACATCGACGGAGCTTCTGTTCCCGATCCGGGAAGCCTTTACTTCTACGGTGCCAGTCGCTGGGGCAGCGGTATCGAGATCCCTGCCAAAGACCAGGATTTTTATGCACTGAAAAACGTACCGCACGGACAGGTTCGTGAACATATCTATTTCTCCAAAGTCAACAACAGCATGCGCAGGTGTTTCGTATACACCCCGCCCGCTTATGACACAGATCTGCAGAAACGTTACCCGGTACTGTACCTGCAACACGGTGGTGGTGAAGACGAAACCGGATGGTCATCACAAGGCAGAGCTGGCCTTATTTTGGACAATCTGATCGCAGAAGGCAAGGCTGTTCCTTTTATCATTGTTATGGATAACGGCAGTTGGCGCATGCCCGAAAGACCGCGCACACCACCTCAGCAAGGTCAGCAAGGAGCACGTCCTTCCGGGGGCATGAGTTTGCCTCAAGGCTGGGCTGATGGCTTCATGAAAACATTGACGGAAGACATCATACCCATGATAGAAGGAAATTACAGAACCATAGCCGATGCTCAGCATCGTGCCATGGCAGGTTTATCCATGGGCGGAATGCAAACCCATTCGATTACCCTTGCAAAACCTGATGTTTTCACACATGTTGCCATGTTCAGTGGTGGAAGTTATAATCTCGAAGAGATAACAAATACACCCGAATTTAAGAAAAATGTGAAACTTGTATTCATTAGCTTTGGCAGCCGTGAACTCGAAAACAGGAGAGCCGGTTTCGGTGGCGATCCCAAGGAGAATACCGAGAAACTGAAAGAAGCAGGAATGAATGCCCATTTCTATGTTTCTCCTTTAACAGCTCACGAATGGCAGACCTGGAGACGCAGTTTTTATCAATTTGCTCAACTTGTATTTAAAAATTAACCTATTATGATGAAAAAATTATTATTAGCCTTGTTGCTCGTCGTATCCGGCACACTGGGTTTTGCACAAACAAGTCAGCCAACGGTTATTGAAGATTTCAAACCGTCGGTACTGAATCAACCGGGTAAAGAATACCCCATGGTCAATTCTCAGGGGTATGCACGCTTCCGTATCGAAGCACCCTATGCGCAAAGTGTAACCGTAAGCCTGGGCCTGGGTGGCAGAGGCGGCACTAAACTTGTCAGAATGGCCGACAGTACCTGGATGGGCACAACCGAAGGCCCCATGGATGAAGGTTTCCATTACTATCACCTGACCATTGACGGTGGTGTGTTCAACGACCCCGGCACACTGAATTTCTACGGTTCAACACGCTGGGAAAGCGGAATAGAAATACCCGCTCACGACCAGGATTTTTATGCGCTGAAAAACGTTCCGCACGGCTTTGTACAGCAGGTACTTTTCCCTTCGCCAAGCACCAATACCTCGCGCAGGGCCTTTGTTTATACGCCTCCCGATTACGGTAAGGATAAAAACAAACGTTACCCGGTACTCTATCTGCAACACGGATGGGGTGAAGACGAGACCGCATGGAGCAACCAGGGGCACGCCAACCTGATTATGGACAACCTGATTGCCGAAGGCAAAATCAAGCCTTTCATCATTGTAATGACTTACGGAATGACCAACGAGATCAAATTCGGCAGCGGACTCAGAAACTTTGACATCAAGCCGTTCCAGACGGTTCTTGTGAATGAATTAATTCCTTATATCGATGCCCAGTTCAATACCCTGGCCGATCAGGCACACCGGGCCATGGCCGGACTGTCAATGGGAGGCATGGAAACCAAAACGATCACGCTGAATAATCCGGATGTCTTTTCTCACTATGCATTGCTGAGTGGTGGCATGTATGCCCCCGAGGATATTAAAGACAAATCGAAAGTGAAGCTTGTTTTTTTGAGTTGCGGCAGTAAAGAAGGCCCTGATCGTATTAAGAAAGCAGCAGATGCTCTGAAGGACGCCGGCTTTAATGCAGTATCTTATATAAGCGACAATACGGCTCACGAATTCCTTACCTGGCGCCGCAGTTTGTATCAACTTGCTCCGCTTCTTTTTAAGGAATAACCAAGCGGTCGTCATTGTGAGCCTGCCTGCCGGCAGGCTTCACATCGTTCATAATGACTGCACATTTCGGAAAAAAACTTATCTTTGGTTTTAATAACTTTACCTTTAGTGAAACTGTATTGCCCGGTTTAAAAAAGCCGGGCACGCAGTTTATAAAACAACCAGATAAACAAACCACATGAAAATCAGCAACCTTTTCATCATGAGCGTTGTGGCCCTGATGAGTATTTCAACCTGGTGCACGGGGCAGCAGGCCAATGTGAATCTCGATTACAATCCCCAGAAGAATACAGAAGGGCTGATCCCCTTCAGCGCACCCATCAATTCACCTGAAGTGAAAGATGACCGCACCGTCATATTTCGGGTTAAATCTCCTATGGCGCAGGAAGTAAAACTAGCAGGCGTTGCCATTCTGACTGCACTGGGAAAAGGAAATGAACCGGTGCCCTTTACGAAAGGCACCGATGGTATCTGGACGTTAACAATTGGCCCGCTTGAGCCCGACATGTATGCCTATCACCTGATTATTGATGGCGTGCAGGTTGCTGATCCCAGCAATACCTATGCAGCTTTTACAGCCATGCCGCCATACAGTGAGCTGATTGTTCACGGCGACGGTCCGGCTTATTATGATGCCCGCAACGTACCCCATGGAAATGTCACAAGGCATATTTATCATTCCGATGTAACCGGTGGCGAACGGGAATTGTATGTGTACACTCCCCCGGGTTATGATCCCGCTAAAAAATACCCGGTGTTATATCTTCTTGGAGGTAGCGGCGAATTGCCGTCAAACTGGGTATACGACGGCCGCGTGAACCTGATTATGGACAACCTGCTGGCCGAAGGCAAAGCCGTTCCCATGCTGATCGCCATTCCCAACAACCAGGTGATTCACCGCAACCATCCCAAACATACCGAACTCACCTTTGATATTTTTGAGAAAGAATTGCGGAACCATGTGATCCCTGTAGTTGAAAAAGCTTACAGCGTTCAGCAGGATCCCCGCGGAAGAGCTATTTCAGGTTTGTCAATGGGTGGAAGACACTCCATGTATGTCGGCTTCCGGTCACTCGACCTGTTTGCCTCCTTCGGCATACTGAGTGCCGGTGATGTGGATGCAGAAAAATCACTGGCCGGTTTTCTGAACGACCCCGATGTCAACAAAAAAGTAGCTTACCTGTTTGTTGGCCAGGGAACCGAAGAAGCCAAAGGATTTATGGGCAGGCGTTGCACCGCTTTGCATGAGGCACTTATCAATCACAACATCAAACATGAGTACTATGTAGGCGGAAAGGGTGGTCACGACTGGGCTACCTGGCGCCACCTGCTTTATTACCGGTTTCTGCCCAACCTGTGGCGGAACCAGCAGGAGTAACTTTAGTTGGATGAAGTTATTTTCGACACTTGATTCTCGTCAAGTTTGAAATACTGAATAATATCCTGTAATTGCTTAGCCAGTTCGTTAAGCCTTTCTGATCCATTGGCCATCTCTTCACTGGCCGAAATGTTCTGCCGTGTTACACTATTTAATTGTTGCACTGCTGCATTGATCATATTGGCACCAGACGCTTGCTCGTGACTGGATGCGCTGATTTCCTCCACCATACCGGTAGTTTTGATGATTTCGGGTATCAGCGCATCAAGAAGCTGACTGGAATTTTCAGTAATGCGCACACTGTCAGATGCGAGCGACACAATCTCATCGGCGGCAGTTTTGCTTCTTTCAGCCAATTTTCTCACCTCTGCTGCCACTACAGCAAAGCCTCTTCCCTGATCTCCTGCCCGGGCGGCTTCTACAGCTGCATTTAAAGCCAGCAGATTGGTCTGAAAAGCAATGTCGTTGATGATGCTGATTTTATCTGCAATCACCTGAATGGAGTTCAGGCTTTCCTTTGACGAAGTGCCCACTAATCGCACACTTTCTGACAGATGTGTGGAGATCAAACCGGTTTGCTGCGCATTCACTTTATTTTGTTCAATATTGGCAGTCATCTGCTGCATTGATGAGGAAACCTGTTCAACAGAAAGAGATAACTCCGAAGTACTTTCTGACAACTGTTTTGATACTGAATTCAAATTTTGCCCGGAGGTATCCAGCTGGCTTACATTTTCATTGATTTGCGATACCACCATGGTAAGATTCTTTTTAATCTTTTCACTGGCCACAATTAATCGTCCCAAGTCATGTGTCTTGTTAACACCAAAGTTTTCAATTTTTACATCAAGATTACCTTCAGCCAACTCTCCGAGCTTATCAACAGCACTTGAAAGGGGCCGTACTACTAATTTACCGCCATAAAAGAAACACGCAATACTGACCAGTATATTTCCCACGGCAATTAAAATATTAATACCCGTATGTCCGTCAAAATACTTGTATTTGACTCCAACAGTAAGCATGATAAACAGAAGGTTAAACAACCAAATGATGCCCACCTTTATAAATACAGAGTTTTTAAATGCTCTTTTCAAAAGTAAGGCAGCAGCAATGCTTGCCAAAACTACGCTTATTAAATTACTGGTAATAAAATTCATAACTCGTTCTGACGTTTGGTTGTTAATAATGATATTTACGGATAGAAATGAAAATGGGTTCCAAAATGTTGTTTCTATTCTGTCCTTTTTTGAAACGCCACCTTATTGAGATATGTCAATAATTGCGGTTGCTCCGATCCGTGCTTTTGACTACCTTGCACCCGACTATGTCTGCTTTTCATCATGAAACATTATACACCCCTGTTGGTCTGCCTGATTTTGTGCGCTGGCTTTAAATTTGATTTAAATGGGCCCTGGATCGAAAACCGCCTGGGAAATATCACTTTATACACCCGCCCGACAGGTTTCAGCAACACCCCCTCACCGGACTCATCAGATATTACCAAAATACTCACAGCTCAGGTAAATGATGTTGGGATCATCAATAACACCCTGAAAACTGATTTTGATGCTGAAGTGAAAATCTACCTGTTCAATCACGATGAGGCCAAAACAAAGATCGGAACCAATTCAGGAGGTGGTGCCCGGGTTAAGATCCGTGAAATGTACTTTGCCTTCAACAAGGAGTTCGCGGACAAAATGGATGATTTTATGGGATTACATGAAATGGTGCACATTGCTGCGGGCAATGTATTGGGATATCCGGAGACACACCTGATGAATGAAGGATATGCAAACGCCCTTTCCAATGGGTACAAGCTGCATATAACGGAAGATGGAAAGATAGTGGGGACATCCCTGGATCAATGGATGATGGATCTGGCCAAAGAGAATAAAATACTTTCTCCTGCTGAAATGTTAAAAGAAGGAGACAGGATTCATGATGATTTGTTCTATCCTCAGGCCGGTTACTTTATTAAATGGCTCATGGAAAACTACGGAGTAGCAACAACAAATGCAATTTATCCGTTGAAGGCCGGAAAAATCATAAAAGCCATGCCCGAATTAACCGGAAAAGACTTCGCAACAATCGAAAAGGAATACATGAAATATATTGAGAAGTTCAACTAACTTAACCGGGACCTGCATGTAGAGGTAACAAAGTGTACAAAGGAAGTTGGATAAACTGTTCCGGCTTGTAAAGGCGATCGTTACGACCAGTATCAATGGCCATTAGGTTGCGGTAGCTCTCATTTATTTATGAAATACGGCCAAGAACTTATAGAAATAATTGCCCGGGATTCCTGGATGATGGAAAAGCTGGAAGTTGTCAGGGGCCTGGGGCTATGTGATTGCTGGATTGGTGCCGGATTTGTGCGCAACAAAATATGGGATGTAAAGCATGGGAAAAACCGGAGCCGGCTCAACGACCTGGATGTGATTTATTTCGACAAAACCAGGGATTCTGAAAATGATGACATGGTCTTTGAAAACAGACTGACTGAGATGGCCCCGGATGTTAACTGGTCGGTAAAAAACCAGGCCCGTATGCATGTAAAGAACAGCCACCTGCCCTATGAAGATTGTTGTGATGCGCTGTCGTGGTGGCCCGAAACAGCGACCTCAGTGGCTGTAAGGCTATCAGATGAGGGGCGGATTGAATACATGGCTCCTTACGGGCTTGAAGATTTATTTCAGCTGGTTGTAAGACCCACGCCAAAGGCTGACCTGGAAATTTATACAACCAGGATTCAGCAAAAGCAATGGAAAAAAAGGTGGGAGCAATTGGTAATCATTTGCGATGCAGTGAAAAAGGACTAAAACAGATTTGCACTCTTCCTCCCCCTGCCCCTGCCTAGCCGGCAGGCAGGCCCTCCAAAGGGGGACATTGTTCCTGGTTGATTTAGTGAATATTCGAGCATCATGCCGAAGAATTTGTTATTGTATGTTGAGTATACAGGAATTTTTTTATCATGGTGTTCTCTTTTAATCGTATTTTTAGATTACGAATCCTATTAAAAGTGTATTATGAAAGCATTAAAAAAGTCAGAAAGAAAAATACTACTGCCTGCCCTACTCATTTTATCATCACTACTGGCATATTCCCAGGAAGATATCGACGTCGGCCAGACGGGATGGGATGTAAAACGTCCGGTAATGGCAGCCGCCTGTGAATGCGGATGTCCATGGGGAGAACTGGGCAACTTTGTGCAGGAAGCGATGAAGCCTTATGGATATTCCATTATCCTTTGCCGAAACTGCAACCGTTCCTATGGCCCGGGACTGGTTTCAAAGAACGCTTATCCTCCGCCACTGGACGAAATTAACCTGCATGACGGAGTCAATACCAGAATAAATGCACAGGTTGATTTTGGCGTTACTTCCAGTGCCATGCTCAGTGCGGCATATCACAAATCACTGGCCGGTGGCGGACCCTATAAAAACCTGCGCCTGATTGCAAAGCTTGAAGATCCGTTCTATTTTTTGGTAGCTGTTAAAAAAGAATCCGGAATCAAAGACTTCAAACAAATTAAGGAACAAAAATTACCTGTGCGGATTGCAGGAAGCGATGGAAACATGATGGCAATCCTCAAATACTATGGGATAACACCAGATGACATTAAGTTATGGGGAGGCAAGATGGGTGTTTCGACAGGTGAGGCCATTAACGGAGATTTTGATATTTTATCGGGGTTTCTGGCCAGTCCTGCACTGAACCCTGAATCGCACGAATGGACCATAATCAGTCAGAAATTTGATTTGTACTTTTTTCAACTGCCCGATGATTTGTTGCAAATTATTAAGGACCAGAATGTAGATGCCGAATTGGTCACAGCCTATCACAGTTTGTTAAGAGGAGTAGATCGGAGGATCAAAACAGTAGGCCGTTCGGGTGAAGCATTTTTTATCCGCGATGATGCACCCGATCAGGCAGCATACGACCTGGCAAAAGCCATCGACGAGCATCACGGTGCATTGAAATGGTTCATCAGAATATATACCTACGATATAAGAACTGTTTGGCAAAACTATGGAGTTCCGTTGCATCCGGGAGCCGAGAAGTATTATCGTGAGGTGGGTTATCTAAAAGAGTAAAATAACCAGATTTCAATTAATAAAGGGGCGGAAATTCCGCCCCTTTTTAATTAAGGAGTAACTCTAACTCTTTTTATTTCTTCAGAATTTTCTTCATAACTGTGTCCTTATCCAGTTTTTTGGTGCAGAAAAACCAGTCGTAGCAGGTCATTTCCCCCTTGCTTTCCATACGTTCCTTGGCCACACCGCATGAACCGGCGGTTGGAACAATGACATCGTCGCCCGGACGCCAGTCGGCAGGCATGGCCACGCCAAACTCATCAGCAGCCTGTAAAGCAATCAGCACTCTGTAAAGCTCATCGAAATTTCGGCCCAAACTTAGCGGATAATAAATCATCGTGCGGATCATACCTTTGGGATCGATGAAGAATACAGCACGTACAGCTTTTGTTGAACTTTCGCCGGGTTGGATCATGCCGTATTTTTTAGCTACTTCCATGGTGATGTCTTCGATAAGCGGGAATTTTACCTCAACATCCTTCATCCCCTTGTACTGGATCTTTTCCTTGATGGTGCGCAGCCAGGCAATGTGGCTGTAAAGACCGTCAACTGAAAGTCCCACCAGCTTGCAATTGGCTTCGGCAAATTGCGATTCCATGGTGGCAAATGTCATGAACTCAGAGGTGCACACCGGTGTAAAATCGGCAGGGTGACTGAACAGAATAACCCAACTGCCTTTATAATCACCCGGAAATTTGATATTTCCCTGAGTGGTAACTGCTTCGAATTCCGGTGCCTTTTCACCGATGCGTGGTAACGTGATCACTTTTACTTCTTCCATAATTGCTTGTTTTATTGATTACTTGAAAATTGTTTTTGATTTGACTTCATCCGTAAACCTGCCGTTAATCTGCAGCTTGATGTCTTTAATAGTAAAACCCGGAATGGCTTTTTTTCTGAAATAATTTTCCAGGTATGTGTTCAGTTCTTCATCACGGTAATCTTCAATACGGTTTGATTCGCAACAATACAGGTGATGATGTTCATCCAGTTCTGCTTCATAACGCATCACATCACGATCGGTTTTCACCTTTTTGATCAGCTCATTTTCAACCAGGGTATCCAGCACTTTGTAAACTGTGCCTGTGGCCACATTCGGGTATTTGTCCCGGATGTATTCAATGATATTGTCGGCAGTGGGATGGTTGTGCAACACAATGATGGCTTCGAATATGGCCATTCGCTGTGGAGTAACCTTCAGTCCCTTAGTCACCAGGCTCTTCCTGATTTGTTCTGTTTCCATATCTGAATTATTATCCTGAAAGAATAACTCTCTTTTAATACTAATCAAATTTACGAAAACTTTTAGTCAGGTGCAAGTACAAAGCAGACAATTTTTCTAAAAAACGGAAAGACCTCTCCCGGAAGCGGAGAGGTCTTTTCTTTCCTGTACATTTTGATTTTCCTGTTAACCTCAGTGAAAAGCGTCAACAGGAAAAAACCTTCAAATCACGCCCTGGTCGATCATGGAATTGGCAACCTTGAGGAAACCTGCCACATTGGCTCCTTTTACATAGTCAATATAGCTGTCGATCCGGGTACCCTGTGTAACGCATGACTCGTGAATAGCTTTCATGATCTCATGGAGTCGTTTATCCACCTCATCAGTCGCCCAGCGCAGCTTCATCGCGTTTTGCGACATTTCCAGTCCCGACACTGCCACGCCACCTGCATTAGCAGCCTTTCCGGGGGCAAACAACAGTCCTTGGTTCTGGAAAATTTCAATGGCTTTGGGAACGCAGGGCATGTTGGCCACCTCGCATACACATTGACAGTTATTGTTTACCAGGTTAATGGCATCTTTCTCGTCGAGTTCATTTTGTGTGGCACAGGGCATGGCGATATCACACTTCACTTCCCAGGGGTGCCTGTTCTTTACAAAAACTGCACTTTTGAACTTGCGGGCATAGGGTTCGATGATATCTTCATTGGAAAGCCTGAGTTCAAGCATATAATCGATTTTCTCACCCGAAACACCTTCTTCGTCATAAATATAACCATCGGGACCAGACAGGGTAACTACTTTGGCGCCCAACTCATTCAGCTTTTTGGTGGCACCCCAGGCCACGTTGCCAAATCCTGAAACTGCGACTCTTTTCCCCGCCAGTTTCTCATTGCGGGTTCCCATCATCTCCTGCACAAAGTAAACAGCGCCGAATCCTGTGGCTTCGGGCCGGATCAGGCTTCCGCCCCAGTTGATTCCCTTGCCTGTAAGAACGCCTGTATTTGTGTTGGTGAGTTTTTTGTACATGCCGTACAAATATCCAATTTCACGCGCACCCACGCCGATATCTCCGGCCGGAACATCAGTTTCGGGTCCGATCACCTTCCACAGCTCAAGCATAAATGATTGGCAGAAACGCATAATTTCAGCATTCGACCGGCCTTTCGGCTGGAAATCGGATCCGCCTTTCCCGCCTCCCATGGGTAATGTAGTAAGGCTGTTTTTAAATATCTGTTCGAAGCCAAGGAATTTCAGAATACTCAGGTTCACACTGGGGTGAAACCTCAGACCGCCTTTATAGGGTCCGATCGCGTTGTTGAATTGAACCCGGTAACCGCGGTTAACATGCACATTGCCTTCATCATCCATCCAGGGAACCTTAAAGGTCAGCACCCTGTCGGGTTCCACAAGCCGTTCCACAATTCCGGCTTTTTCGAAGTGGGGATTTCGGTTGTAAACATCAACAATAGAATCGAGAACTTCGCGCACTGCCTGCAGGTATTCTATTTCACCCGGATTTCTTTGCTCCAGGTCCTGAATGATTCGATTAACATCCATGATTCAAGTTTTAAGTAATAGTTAAAGTTGATCAATAATATTTAACTATACCATGATAAATTTCAAGTATTTACCTTACTTTTCTCAGGAGTAGCTGTTGGCTGTTGGCTGTTGGTTGTTGACTGTTGGTTATTAGCCGTTGGCCAATGGATTTTGGCTAACGGCTAATGGCAAAAGGCTAACAGCTTTAGTAAACCCTTTTCCCCTTTTTAACCAATTCCAGAGTCTCCTGGCGTGTCGGAATAGAAGCAAGGGCTCCCGGCCGGGAGGCTGAAATAGAAGCTGCTGCATTGGCAAACAATACGGCTTCATAGAAGTTCTTTCCTTCAGAAAGGGCTACCACCAGAGATCCGTTAAAAACATCGCTGACAACCGAAGTATCCACAGAGTTCATTTCAAAGCCCGGCACATGTTCGGCTCCGCCATTGTCGATCACCATGGCTCCTTTTGAGCGCAGCGTGATGATTACCCGGCTAAGACCTCTTTCAAGCAGGATCCGTCCCGCCAGTTCTGCCGAACGCTCATCGGTAATGGTAATACCAGTAAGGATTTCAGCCTGTGAGGCATTGGGGGTGAGAATGGAAATGGATTTGAGCAGTTCATCGCTGACGGGAAGTGCCGGTGCAGGGTTAAGAATAACACGGGCTCCGGAGGAGCGGGCCATGTCAGCAGCAAACCTGATGGTCTCAACGGGTATGTCCAGCTGAAGCAACAGGATATCACCTGAACTCATGTCCAGGTGAGCATTCAACAGGTCTTTCTCAGACAAATTCGCATTGGCTCCCTGGGTTATGGTAATACTGCTGTTACCGGCTGCATCCACAATGACCGAAGAAATCCCCGAAGCCAGTTTTTCATCGCGTATCACGTTTGTAATGTCGATGTGGTTCTGTTGCAGTACCTCTATGACATGCTCACCAAAAATATCGTTTCCGGTTCGACATGCAAAAACCACTTCACCACCGGCTCGTGCAGCTGCAATAGCCTGGTTGACACCTCGGCCGCCCGGCGACATGCCAAACGAAGTGCCCATTACGGTTTCACCTTTACCCGGAATGACCGGAGACATAAAAATCATTTCCGTATTTGAACTGCCAATTACCAGTATTTTCATAGCTGTCATTCTTACTTAATCAAATATACAATTTAAAGAGGATTAAATAATAACCGGAAAGATGAATATATGAACAATTGGATTCAGAATGCCCGGCGTGTAAAGAACCAGGCAGCGCTGAGTTGTGCTTGTTTTAACAGGCAGCTCTATTGAAGGCAGATATGATCAATATGATGAATCAGTTCACGGGGAAAAACATCTCGTTGACCAGGGTAAGCATTTCCAAGTTATCTGCATGATGGTCAATAACTGCATCACAACCACAGGGATAGCACCTGGTATGCCGTTCCTGACTGTCACATCCCGATATGGCAATGATGCGCAGACCCGGCCACAGCAGTTTCATTTTCTTGACCGACCTGCAGTTTTCATTGCCGGGAATGTTGTTGTTGATAAGCAGCAAATCAAACCCGGCTACCTCGCTCAGCATGTCAAAAGCCTCCTGCAACGACACAGCCCTGATCAGGCAAGCCTGTGCATTGGCCAGCATCTCTTGAAAAAACAGGTAATTCGCATAGTCATCTTCTACAATAAGGATTCTTTTGCCACGCCAGTTAAAACCATGCTGAGGCACATCAATTCGTCTGTCCATTGAAAATCGGGTGTCGGTTAATTTCACCAAGGGTTAATCACCCTGTGGTTGATCTCATCTTAATACCACAAAAGCGGAAAATGTAACACCTGATCAGGTAATTTTTTTCATTGCAGTTAATTTTGCCTGTAATTAAGTGTTGGCAAAACCCAACTATTACTACATTTGATATGCACTTAAAAAAATGATCATGAACTGTTCGCGTTGGTTCCTGGTTTTGCTTGCCAACCTGTTGCTGCTTGCCGGTGTTCATGCCCAGCACTTTGTTTATAAGGCTGGCTATTTCGGTTTTTTTGACAACAGGGAATATTTTAACCGGTATGTGAATGACCAGACCATTTTTGCATCGAGGGTATCGGGTGAGCTGGGCTATTCATTTGATGAAAACAACCGCATCATGGCCGGTGTCGATTACCTGTATGAGTTCGGCAGCAAGGGAGAGTGGATTGCACCCGATGTAATTGCCTATTATCGGGGCCACAGCAAACATTTCGGGATCTATCTGGGAGCTTTCCCCCGCCAGGGCAATATCAGCATGCCCATGGCACTAATGACCGACACATTTCAGTATTACCGGCCCCTGGTTGAAGGCATGCTGATTGATTTTAAAACCGCCCGTTTCAGGCATAATATTTGGATTGACTGGACCAGCCGGCAGTCCGCAACAAAAAGAGAGACTTTTCTGCTGGGCTTTTCCGGTCATTATCAGCATGGTATGTTTCTGTATCAGCACCACTTTGTTATGACGCACCTGGCCCATGCCCTGGAACATACACCTGACGAAAGAATAAGGGATAACGCCGGATATGCAATTACTCCGGGCCTTGACCTTACCCGCTTATCAGGTTTGGATTCGCTCACGGTTTACGCCGGTGTGCTGGGCTCCTACGACCGGCTCAGAAGTATTTATGATTTTCGCTTCCCTATTGGCTTTTATGCTGAAGCGGAAGCGCTGTACAAACATGTTGGCGTACATGGGATAATTTACTCCGGTGATAACCAGTTCATCACATCAGGCGATGGTTTGTACAAGGCATCATTTTACAGCCGGGCCGATTTGTATTACCTGGCTTCAACACCAGCCATACAGGGAAAAGTACAATGCTCGTTTCACTTCCTTCCCGAGGTGGTTGACTTGTCCATGTCTTTAGTAATCAGGGCTCAATTGGAAGGATTATTCCGGAATCGCCAGTCTAACTGACTGAAGACCTGTCTGCGCCTGATGAAATAGTCGAACACAATGCTTCCCGGGTAAATGGCCAGAATCTTTCCGGTGCGGATGGTTCCTTTGAGTTGTCTTCTCATTTGAATCAGGAGTGGTATACGGCGTTGAAAAGCCAGGTGAGCCCTTAGCACTGCCACAAAAAAACTGCCGGAGCCGTTCAACAGGTAAACAATGGCCGACATGCCGTCGAGCAGCATCCGCAAAGGAATTACAGGCAACAACTGAAAAACCGGGAGATTTTTGAATAACAGAAAGAGGTTATTCCGGTAATTCAGGTATAGTTTCCGGGGTGTGTTATTGGGCAAGGTACCGCCGCCGACATGAAATACTGTGGATTGGGGCACAACAGCTACGGTTGACCCCGTTCTTTGCATGCGCCAGCATAGATCGATCTCTTCCATATGGGCAAAAAATTCGCCATCAAGTCCGCCTGCTTTTCTGTATGCAGAAGCTCTCACAAACATGCAGGCACCCGATGCCCAGAATACTTCACGGAAATCGTCGTACTGGCCTTCATCTTTTTCAATGGTACTCAGAATCCTTCCGCGGCAAAAAGGATAGCCAAACCTGTCGATATATCCGCCTGAGGCTCCGGCATATTCAAAACGACCGGGCTGATCATGGGCCAGCAGTTTGGGCATACAGGCACCGATTTCAGGATTGTCTTCCATAGCCTGGTACAAGGGTTTCAGCCATCCGGCGGTCACTTCGACATCGGAATTGAGCAACACATAGTATGTTGCATCAATCAGTGATAATGCCTTGCAATATCCCATGGCAAAGCCATGATTCTCGCTGAATTCAATCAACCTGACCGAAAAAAATTTCTCTTTAATGAATTGCACTGAATCATCAGTTGAACCGTTGTCTGCCACAATGATCTCGGTTTCAGGCAGGTCGGAATAACTGCACACCGATGGAAGGTATTGCTCAAGGTAATGCCGGCCGTTCCAATTGAGAATAACAACTGCAATACGTGTCATGTTGCAATGAGTTTGATGTTTTCGGGTCGTGTGTGCTTGAACCGCTTGTGCGACCAAAGCCAGTACTCAGGACGATGCATTATCTCCTGTTCCATTTCCCTGACACAGGTGAGTGTCACCTCATCCTCAGCCACATCTGCAGCATTTTCAAACAATACCTTAAGATTTACCTCGTAATACCCACGTTTTATCTTCTGAACATCCATGAATACCACAGCCAGGTTCAACTTGCGTGAAATCTTTTCCACTCCTTCAAAAAAAGCCGCTTCATGGTTGAGAAACCTCGTCCAGAACCTGGTGTTCCTTGGCGGGCGCTGATCAGCAAGAAACCAAACGGAAAACAGGTCACCTGCCGAACGGTGTTTTACTGCCTCCCTGAAAATAGACTCCATGGGAATCAACACCGGTTTAAACCGGTTTCTGATATAATATGACAACCTGTCAAAAGCTTTGTTTTTAAGCGGACGGTATATTACCAGAAAATGATGTCTCATCTTGGCAGGCAGTGCAATCAGCCACTCCCAGTTGTTATAATGTGCCGATACCAGGGCAAAATTTATCTTTTTTTTCTCCAGCTCACTGAACACTTCCGGGTTGTTGAACTTCATCCGTTTGTTGAGCTGATCGGTAGAAATGCTGACATTTTTGGGCATTTCAACCAGGAAGTCACAAAAATGCCGGTAAAAAGCCCTGGCGAGTTGGTTGATTTCCCCGTCGGTTTTTTCCGGAAAGGACGTCCTCAGGTTTTTAAGCACAGTTTTTTTGCGGTACCGGATCACATAAAATGCCACCAGAAACAACAGGTCGGATAAACGGTAAAGCACCCAGAAGGGCATCAGTGAGATGATCCAGGTAAAGCCAAATAACAGGTAGTATCCGATTGATGCCATAATGAAAATTCAGGGATTCATAAAACGAGATACATCATTCAGAAATTCTGAAAATACCTTGCTGTTGGAAGCCACTATTTCTTTGCCGAACAGGAAGTTGTTGCTTCCACTGAAGTCAGACACCTTTCCGCCGGCTTCTGTTACAATAAGTGCACCGGCAGCAACATCCCAGGGAGCCAGGTTATACTCGTAAAAGCCTTCATAACGGCCGCAGGCAACGTAGGCCAGGTCGGCAGCAGCCGATCCCAAACGACGAACGCCATGCGTGGCATGCAGAAAATGATCCAGGCTTTGGATGAACAATTGCCTGCGCAGTTCACCATGATACGGGAAACCCACAGCAATGAGTGCATCCTTCATTTCAGCCGTGTCCGATACGCTTATCTCTTTGCCATTCAGGTATGCCCCGCCACCTTTCCAGGCATAAAATGCTTCTTTATGCCATACTTCATAAACAACTCCAATAACCGGCAGGTCATTTTCGGTAAGCGCTATACTCACCGACACGGGAGGTGCATGATGAATAAAGTTGGTGGTGCCGTCAAGCGGGTCGATAATCCAGTTGTATTTTTCTCCGCGGCTTTGCGCAGTTCCTTCCTCGGCAATAAACCCGGCGCCATGCACCAGTTTTCGGAGACGCTCAACAATGATTCCTTCGGCGGCTTTGTCTACCTCGGTAACAAAGTTATTCTTGCCTTTAACCTCAACCTGTCTCATGGATAAGCCTGTCATCCTTTCCATGATGTATTGACCGGCTTCAACAGCAATTCCAGTCACTTCCTCACACAAACCCTTATAATCCATTCCTCTTATTCTTTTAATAATTCTCTTTGCGCAGCAGGTCCTGGTAATATTCATAAATCTCCACCTGCGACCTGATCTTCCTTGAACCGTTGGAAGACACATACTCATTATCCTGCACGGCATTGATAATTCGTGCCTTCACATTATCTTTCAATTGCAGATCGATCAGCGCTCTTATCTCTTGCTGCACTGTTTTGTCATATATCGGGCAGGCAATTTCGACACGGCGGTCCAGGTTCCTCGACATCCAGTCGGCCGATGTAATATAATACTGCTCATTGCCATTATTGCAGAAGATGAGCACCCGCGAATGCTCCAGGAATTTATCCACAATACTTACAGCTTCCACGTTCTCGCTCAAGCCGGGCACACCCGGTCTAAGCGAACAGATGCCCCTGACGATCATCTTGATCTTAACTCCGGCATCGTTGGCTTTATAGAGCTTGTGAATGATATCGGGGTCAACCAGGCTGTTCAGCTTCATAATGATATAAGCTTCTTTTCCTGCTTTTGCGTTCTTTATTTCCCTTTCTATCAACTGGTACATCTTTCTTCTCAGATAGAGCGGCGACTTGATGAGATGCCGGGCAGTAAAATTCTTGTAGGAATTTTCAAAGAAATCAAACACCTTCTTTACTTCCGAGGTAATCCTTTTATCAGCAGTAAAAAGGAAAAGATCGGAATACACCCGGGCATTCCCTTCATGAAAATTGCCTGTACTTACGCATGAATAATTCACCAGCTTCGAACCTTCTTTCCTGACGATATTCAGCAGCTTGGCATGAATCTTCAGTCCGGGAAACCCGAAAGAAACCCTGGCTCCTACCTCTTCCAGTTTGCGCGAATAGTAGATATTGGTTTCCTCATCGAAACGTGCCTGCAGTTCAATGACCACATAGACCTTCTTACCATTACGGGCTGCATTGATCAGGGCATTGATCACTTTTGAATTCTTGGCAACCCTGTATACGGTGAGCGAGATCTCGGTAACCCTGGGATCAATGGAGGCTTCCTGAAGCAGCCGGATGAAAATGTTAAAATCCTGGTAAGGCACATGAAGCATGAAGTCTCTTTGCGCCATGATATCAATGATGCTCTTGTGGTGCTTGATCAACGGCTGCGGCAGCGGGGCTTCTTTCTTATAAACAAGATTTGTCGATCCGATGTTCGGAAAGCTCATGAAATCTTTGAAGTTATGAATCCGGCCACCGGGTATCAGGTTGTTGTCTTCATCGAGATTCAGTTGTTCTACCAGGTATTCGAGCACTTCCCTGGAAATGGCGTTATCAAAAACAAAACGCACCGGCTGCCCGGTTTTTCTGCTGCTCACTCCTTTGGAAATCACCTCCAGGAAACTCTTGGAAATATCGTTATCCATGTCGAGCTCTGCATCACGCGTAAGTTTGATAATCCAGGATTCAAAATGGTCGAATCGGAACAGCGCAAATACATCATCAAGGGAAGCCCTGATCACATCTTCGAGCAGTATGATGAATTTCTTTTCGTTCTCTGAAGGGAGCACGATGAACCGGGGAAGCAAGTTGGTGGGTATTTCAATCAGCGCATAATCGGTTTTCACATCCGGCTCACTGCTGTTGAGCTTTACCACAAGATAAATGGATTTGTCCTTCAGGTAAGGGAATTTGTCGACATTGCTGAGTATGATCGGGGAAATGACCGGGAAAACATGCTCATCAAAATAGTTTTTAACAAATTCAGCCTGGAAAGGATTCAATTCCAGTTCGTTGATTATAAGGATCCCTTCATTCTCAAGCTCATTCAATATGTTTTGAAAAGTGTATTCGAATTTATTCTGAAGCTGCAGTACCTTTTTCTGGATCATGTTCATCAGCTTCTTGGGTTTTTCACCTTCAACTTTTCTGCGACCTTCCTGGAAGTCGATCATCCTTTTGATGGTGGCCACGCGTACCTTAAAGAACTCATCGAGGTTATTCGAGAAGATTCCAAGGAACTTGATACGTTCCACAAGAGGCACGTCGGGATCCTGAGCCTCTTGCAATACCCTTTCGTTAAACGAAAGCCAGCTGATTTCGCGATGGATCAGTTTGGGATTCTTCTTCATATTAAGCTGATTCGTGGAGCACCTGTATGATTAATTTTTACTCATCTTTAGCAGGAAAATTGACGATATGGCTTTCCAGGTTTTTCCTGCTGATACCGGTCCAGTCTGCAGAAGCAAATTTCAGGGTAACGACTCCCGAGGTGGGTATATTTTCAATGGGTTTATCAATAAAGCTGTTCACCAGGTCGGTAAAATCAGGGTTGTGACCAAAAACCATTATTGATTTACACTCATTGTTTGTCTTGCGCACCATATCCAATATCTTATCGGGTGACGATTCATACATCAGACTGCATATCTCTATTTCCTTCAGAGGATATTCAAGAACCCTTGCAAAAATTACAGCGGTATGCAGAGCACGATTGGCAGGGCTCGAAATGATCTTCTGAGGAATCAGGTTGCTCAGCTTCAGCTTTCGGGCAATGGCATATGCATTTCTTATGCCTTTGGCTTTCAGTGTTCTGTCAATATCCGCGGTGCCGTCATAATCCCATGAAGATTTTGCGTGACGCACTACATGGAGGGTTTTCAACTGCTTCATGAATAATACATTTGTTACCGCCACAAATGTAATTCATTTATGCCAAATTGCGCACCAGTGCATTTTTAACCCTATAATAAAGCTGTATTTTCAGACCTCCCAGGCACAATCAGGCAGCAAAAGACAACAACTACAGCAAGTGACTGGCCAGTTCAGCCAGGTAACTCCGCTCTCCTTTTACCAGATTCACATGAGCAAACAAGTCCTGTCCGATCATTTTATCAGTCAGATAGCTCAGTCCGTTCGACTTCTCATCCAGATAGGGAGAGTCAATTTGTTCGATATCACCGGTAAACACCATCTTTGTTCCTTCTCCGGCACGGGTAATGATGGTTTTAATTTCATGCGGTGTGAGGTTCTGTGCCTCATCCACTATGAAGAATATTCTCGAAAGACTTCTTCCCCTGATATAGGCCAGTGGCGTGATGATCAGCTTCTCGGTTTTCAGCATTTCTTCTATCTTCTGGAATTCCTTGCTGGTTTGCGCAAATTTATTTTTGATTACATCCAGGTTATCAAAAAGCGGCAGCATATAGGGACCTATTTTTTCCTTGATATCCCCCGGCAGAAAGCCGATATCACGATTGGCCAGGGGAACGATGGGGCGGGCCAGAAAGATCTGGGTGTATTGTTGCCGCTGCTGAAGAGCAGCCGCCAATGCCAGTAGCGTTTTGCCCGTACCTGCTTTCCCTGTAAGCGAGACCAGCTGAACATCCTCACGCAACAGGGCATCCAGCGCGAAGGTCTGCTCGGCATTCCGGGGCTCAATGCCATAGGTCTTCTGCTTGACCACCCTGCTGATTGCATCTGCTTTGGGATTGTAAAAAGCCAGTGCACTGGATGAATTGCCTTTAAAAATATAGTACTGGTTGGCCGAAGGTTTGATTTTCAGCTTAAAACTCTTTAAGGGAACTCCGTCGGGTGCCTCATAAAGCTTCATGATCAGCTGATCGTCAACACCCTCGATGGTGCTGACACTCTTATAAATCTCATCTATATTCCGGACCTTGTCGGTTTCATAGTCCTGTGCCATAACCCCGATAGATTTGGCCTTCATGCGCAGGTTGATGTCCTTGCTGATGAAAATTACCATCATGTCAGGTTTATTCCGGTGAACGTGCTCGGCAATGGCCAGAATTCTGTGATCGGGAGTATTTTCGGGAAACGATGTCTGAATGGCGGGTGAAAAGGGTTTGCCGGTTTCAATGCTTAGTTTCCCCAGCCCCTTGCCAAGCGAAACGCCCCCATTGAACAGGTTGTCGCCCGAAAGTTTGTCGAGCTCCCTGGTAAACTCGCGTGCATGATAGTTGATGATGTCATTCCCCTTTTTAAACTTATCCAGCTCTTCAAGCACTGTAATGGGGATGATCACGTTGTTTTCCTGGAAATTATAAATACACTTGTAATCGTGCAGCAATACATTCGTATCGAGTACAAAAACCTTTTTCACCTTGTTGTTTGCAGCCATAGCGACATCGTTTAAGTTGTGACATGAAAAGCTTTCAACCGGTAACACCAGTTGCCGGTCAAAAGCTTTTTTGTTTTAATTTTGCACGTTTAAACTATTACAATTTTACAACATACCGTTTCAGGTTTATTAATACTTATTAACATCCTTCATGGATACTATTGAAGCCATTTTAAGCCGTCGCAGCATCAGGAAGTATACAGCGGCAAATGTTACTGATGAACAAATCAACATCATATTAAAAGCTGCCATGTATGCCCCCTCAGCTGTTAACAAACAACCCTGGCATTTTATTGTTTTCCGCAACAGCAATTCCATCAAACTGATCATCGAGGCCCACCCGAATGCTTCGATGCTCGCCGGAGCCAGTGCAGCCATACTGGTGTGCTATGACGAGCATCTTCAGCACGATGCAGGATACGGTCCGGTCGACTGTGCAGCTGCCATGCAGAATATGCTTCTGGCGGCTCATGATCTGGGGTTGGGAGCAGTGTGGGTGGGCTTGTACCCCAGGGCAAACCGGATGGAAGCAGTTCAGCAGATATTCAGCCTGCCTGAACATGTAAAAGGCTTTGCCATTGTATCTCTGGGTTATCCGGCTGAAGTCAAGAGCATACCCGACAGGTTCAACCAGGCCAGGATACACCATGAAAAATGGTAATTAAACCCATTCGTTTCATAAGAAAGAGGCCACATGAACTACAATAAAACACTTGCATACATAATGGATCAATTGCCTATGTACCAACGCATAGGCCATGCCGCGTACCGGTCGGGGCTCGACAACACATTAAAACTCGATGCTTATTTCGGGAGTCCGCACCAGCAGTTCAAAACCATTCATGTTGCAGGAACCAATGGCAAAGGTTCTGTTTCACATATGCTTGCTTCGGTATTGCAGGAAGCAGGTTACAAAACAGGTTTGTATACCTCACCCCACCTGGTTGATTTCAGGGAACGGATCCGGATCAACGGCAACAGGATCACCAAAAAATTTATAGCAGAATTCATTTCAAAGAACCAGGCATTCTTCAACACATTCAGCCCATCTTTTTTCGAAATTTCAGTCTTTCTGGCCTTTGAATATTTCGTTCAAAACCTGGTAGACATAGCCATCATTGAAGTAGGCCTGGGAGGCCGCCTTGATGCCACCAACATCATTTCGCCCCTGCTTTCGGTAATTACCAATATCGGAAGAGATCACATGGAAATACTGGGCGATACATTACAGAAAATTGCAACGGAAAAGGCAGGGATCATAAAGCCGAATACTCCTTGCGTAATAGGAGAAAAGCAGCCCGAAATTTTTCCTGTTTTCAAAAAAATATGCGAACAGCACAACTCAAGGATGATTCGTGCTGATGAGCAATATGCAATACCTTATAGCCTGACTTCAACCGATGGATACCAGGTGTTCAATGTGAAAAAAAACGGCGAGATCCGCTATGCCAATCTGAAATGCGAACTCATGGGACATTACCAGCGGAAAAACACAACGACTGTTCTGGCTTCTCTTGATGAGCTGATTTCAACAGGACTTCTGATTAAAGAAAAAGATATCTATTCCGGAATTCGCAAGGTAGTGCAGAATACCGGCCTGTTGGGACGCTGGCAATTGATTCGTGCCAATCCGGTTGTTGTATGCGACACGGCTCATAATCCCGATGGCATGAAGGTGCTTATGCAACAGGTTGCTGAAACAGCCAGAAAGCAACTTCACCTGATCATCGGCTTTGTATACGACAAAGACATACCGGAAACACTGAAATACCTGCCTGCAAATGCACGCTATTATTTCACAAGGTTATCGGTTCCGCGCACCATGGATGAGAACGATCTGATGAAAAATGCCAGTTCTCTGGGCTTTGCCGGCAAATCGTACAGTCATGTGAAAGCAGCCTATGATGACGCTTTGCAGCATGCAGGCAACGACGATCTGATTCTGATCACGGGCAGCAATTTCCTGGTAGCCGACTTTTTAAACCTGAAAATTGACAAAGCTTCCTGATCTGGTGACAACAATCACTTCAATTGCTGAAACACATTGCTGCCTGATCACGTTATTACCAATCATCATTTGAGAGATTTATTTGTTAATCAATCGTTAATTCCTTTGCGGGAGAAAGATGAAGTGTTATTTTTGTAATCAGCACCCTATCCGGAAAATAGGTATCTCCCCTGGCTACTACCTGTCATTCATAAAATATTACTATGAGTAAAAAAAGAATAGGCTTATCAATTCTGCTGCTTGGTATTGTGATTTTAGCATTTTACCTGCTATACAGATTCCTGATTCCGTCCACCCTGAAGCCGGGTGATTACAAAACCGCCCTGGTTGATTATGGTCCGGTGGCCACATCAGTGCCGGCTTCAGGCATCATTAATCCTGAACATGAAGTGTTGTTGTTGAGTCCCTATCCGGCGGTAGTTTCTGAAATCTGTAAAGCCCCCGGCAGTCAGGTGTCCAAAGGGGACATCCTCGTTAAACTTGATCCGAAGGCGATCAATGAGGAAATAGAAAAACTGAAGGATCAATTGGGTATTATGGAAAATGAGCTTCAGAAAAACAGGCTGAATGCAAGAAGTATCCGGGTCGACCTGGATTACAGTGCCGAAGTCAAAAACCTCAGAATTGCATCATTAAAGGCTGAGATCGTCGACCAGGAACAATTGCTTAAAGTGGGCGGCATCTCCCCTGCCCTGTTCGAGCAAACAAAACAGGAACTGGTGCTGGCTGAAAAAGATCTGAAAACAACACAGGAAAAGAACGCCATACGGCTGAAGCAACTGGATACCGATGAGCAGGGTCTGCTGCTGCAGATAGACATGCGCCAAAAAGAGCTGGAGGCAAAATACAAGCTGCTCGATCAGCTCAACATCAAAGCGCCTTCAAATGGCATTGTACTGAATATTAACGGCAACGAAGGAGAAAAGGTGGAAAAAGACAAGCTCCTGGTAAGCATGTCTGATCTGTCCACATTTAAAATCAAATGCGCTGTGGATAACAAGTATGAAGGCCACCTGAAAACCGGAGGTCTGGTTTATGCTGTTGTTGACCATGCCCGGCTCAGAGGCAGGATCGGAAGCGTTTCGCCGGTGATCACCGACAAAAAAATCAATTTCGATGTTTTCCTGGAATACAGCCATTTTAATAAACTGAATCCCAATCTGGAAGTTGATGTAAAGGTGGTAACCAGCCAGAAAGACAGTGTACTTAGAATTGAAAGAGGACCGGCTTTCGGCAGGGGCATGCAACAAGACATGTACGTGGTTAAAGAAGGTAAGGCTGTAAGGGTTCATGTTACCACGGGAATAACCGGTACCGATTATGTGGAAATAGTATCCGGGCTGAATCCGGGTGACCGGGTGATCATATCAGATGTTTCCGCTTTCCATCGCAGAAAAGAAGTGACTTTTGAGGAACTGTAAAGCATATCGCAATATGAGAAGCATTATCGTATTCCTCATACTGGCCGTATTGAGCAGTCAACAAATGATGGGCGGGTCAAAGGATTCAGTTAAGACTACCCTGAGCCTGAGAAACGTGGTTGATTTGGCCATTAACCAGTCGGCCTCGGTGAAATACGCCCAGAACACCAATGTGAATTATTACTGGCGCTGGAAAAACTTTAAAACCAGTTTCAGGCCGGTGCTGACGTTGAACGGGAATTTGCCCGAATACATCCATTCACCCAGTGCCGTTACCCAGCCCGACGGCAGTATCGAATTCTACTTTCAGTCACAGATGAATGCCAACGCACAGATTTCGCTGAATCAATCCATTCCGCAAACCGGAACCTATATATGGGCCGGAACGGACCTCTATCGCAACCAGGATTTCATTAAAAATGACGTGAAATTCTCGGGTACTCCTTACGAGATAGGCATCTACCAACCCATTTTCGCCTATAATTACATGAAATGGCAGCGGAAGACAGAGCCCCTGGTGTATGAAGAAGCTCAGAAGCAATTCAACCAGAGTATTGAGGAAATTGCACTTGAAGCTACCCGGCGATTCTTCAAATACTTGAGCATACAAACCAATTACAACCTGGCAGCCAGCAACCTCAAAAACAGCGAGGACAACCTGCGCATCGCCGATATCAAGAAAAAACTGGGCAAGATATCCGAGAATGATTATGCCCGCATCCAGTTGTCGGTGCTGAATGCACAAAAAGCGCTGAACAAGTCGACTATGGATTTGAACAACGCCGACTTTGAACTGAAGTCGTATATCAACCTCGATCAGAACCAGAACATTGAGCTCGAAATTCCGCTCAACATGCTGCTGTTTGCTATTGACCCCGATAAAGCACTTGCAGAGGCCCTGGCCAACCGAAAGGAAACGCCCTACTTCCAGCGGCGTCTCATTGAAGCCAACAGCCAGCTGGTTAAGGCAAAACGAAGCAATGGATTGAGTGCCACCCTTGAAGGCAGCATAGGTGTTTCAAATACCGCGTATGATTACACGGATATTTATCGTGATCCTGAAACAGGAAGATCACTGAAGCTTTCCATGAGCATACCCATACTCGACTGGGGACGTTCGTCATCGGCAGTTAAGCTGGCCGAATCGCAGCGCGAACTGGTGGTTTATGATGTGGAAAGGGACCAATCGGATTTTGAAAGAGGTGTGATTGTGCAGGTTGAGCAGTTCGGACTTATGAAAGATCAGCTGAATACGGCACGCGAAGCAGACAGAGTTGCCGAAAATGGTTACCAGATTGCCCTGAAGAAATTCCAAAGCGGTGAAATCAGCATTACCGATCTGAACATTTCACTTTCTGAGCGTGAAAGTGCCAAGCGCGATTACATCTATTCAATTCAGAACTACTGGGAATCATTCTTTAAGCTCAGAATTCTCACCTTGTTTGATTTTGAGCTGAACCAGAAGATCATGTATGAAAACACCATGCTTGACAGGAAATAAACCTGCCGGCATCTTTCCCTTTACAGTTTCTCCAAAACAGTGGTTGCAAATTCAGATAAGGAAGGATCTCTGGCGCCCATCAGCAAAATGACATCCCCCTGTTGGACCATGTCCTTCAATACCCCTGGCAGGTTCGTTCGGTCACCAACCAGCAGCGCTTTTTTGTTACGCCCGAGAATTTCGGTTATCACCACCTCCGAACCGATATCTTTATCTACGGTTCCTCCGGCATAATATACGTCCGACATGATGAAGCAATCGGTTTCCCTGAGGACTTCCGATACGCTGATTGCCAGTTCCCGGTGCATAAACCTGAGCGGGCCGAATCCATGGGGTTGAAACCAGGCTGTTACCCGCTTGCCGATCTGTTGGCATGCCCTGATGGCTGCAGCTACTTCAGCCGGATTGTGGGCAAAGTCATCGATCACATATACCCCGCTTTTATTACCCGCCAATTGCATTCTCCTGTATATTCCAGAATAGCTTTCCAAAGCTTTTGCCGAATTTTCAATACTGATGCCTGCAGCACCCGATACGGCAGTTGCCGCAAGGGCATTTTCCATATTGAACTTCCCGATGACCGGAATCTTAAAAGGTACCTTATTTATGGTAAAGAGAATCTGAAAACCATCCTGAGAAAAATCTTTGCCCACATAACCTGCACCCTGAACGGTCCCAAAATCAAAAGCCGCATCTTGTGACAGTGTTTTTACCAGATCATGGTCGTGATTTACGATAAACCGGCCATGGGTATGTTCCCTGAATACAGAAAACAACTGCATGAGTTCACCGGTTTCCTTATGATCCCTGTCGACATTAAGCACCACGCTGATCTCGGGGAAGTAATTCACAACAGATCCGTCTGACTCATCAGCCTCAATTACCAGCCAGTTGCTTTTCCCCACCCAGGTGTTTCCGGGAAGCCCTTCCTGCTGCAAAGAAGTCAAACCGGCACCTGTTATTAACGACGGGGAATACCCGTTCTCCTGCAATATGTGAAAAATCATGGCCGTGGTGGTCGATTTCCCGGAAGTGCCTCCAACAGCAATTGTCCTTCTGCTCGAAGACAGGGCAGCCAGCAATTCCGATCGCTTCATCACCGGTATTCCCATTTCAGCAGCTTTCCGGTATTCCACATTACTTTCCTCAATGGCTGTTGATACAACTACCACCTGGGTAGCAGCAGATATGCCCGATGCGTCCTGGAAAAAACACCGGATACCCTGTTTTTCGAACTGCTCCTGGATCTGCATCTTGTTTTGCTGGTTAAAAAGCCGGTCGGATCCGCTTACTTTTTTACCAATACCCTGCAGATATTGCGCTATAGCGCTCATCCCGGTCCCGGCTATACCGATTAAGAAGAAATTCTCAAATTGTTCTATATTCATATTGTTCTTAAGTCTGTTTCAACTGCCAAATATATAACTTAATACGCGTGCGGGCTATTAAGTTATTAACTTGCTGAACAATTCAATCGGTCACCATTTAGCGCAGTTAAAGAATTAGAACTACACCAAAGAAATGCTTTAATTATATTTGAAGCCGGAATAAAAAATGCGAATGTTTGTTTGGGAGCAGACAAAGGACAGATATATATACATTTAAGACCTTATTAACAAATGACTGACAAAAGGAACGACAAACTGACCACCCTTGACAAGTTAAAATCAGAAATTCAGTTAAAAGCCAGGAATGGCATTGATTTTATATTGGCTGCCGGTATCATCTGGTTTGGAATCTTCACAATCTGGAAGTATGCCCCATTTAACTCCTACAACAAGAGCGTTTTCACGTTTGTATTCGGAGCACTCCTGTTGCCTTTGGCGTTGGGATTGTCAAAACTGCTGAGAACAAACTGGAAAATTAAGGACAATGCTTTACAGCCATTGGGTTTGTGGCTGAATTTCGCTCAACTCATCTACTTCCCCTTTTTAATATTCATCCTGATCAAATACCCCGATTACTTCATCATGGCTTATGCCATCATCACCGGAGCACATCTTTTCCCCTATGCCTGGTTTTACGACGAAATCGGATATGCTGTCGCCGCAATAATAATTTCTGTGGGCTCCATGATGATCGCACTCATGGTAAGCCCTGCCCGGATATATTTTATTCCGGCATTTACTGCCATGATGTTGTTGTTACTTGCTGTACGGATCATTACCAGGTTCCGGAGACTCAATAATTCCACCGAATAACAAATAAACCAAAAGGCTGCGGTAGCAGCATCTTTACGGATAATAATAGCTTTGTACTGATTTCCTGAAAGAGATCATTAATTGAATCGTATGCCAGAGTTTACCAGCAGAACTCATCTTGAAAAAACAACCTGTAAAACAGCCCTGAATCAGCTGAAAAGAAAAATTCCCTATGGTTGGGATTTGAACATTTACAGAGGGTGCAGCCACCAATGCAGGTATTGTTATGCCATTTATTCCCATGAATTTCTGGGAGAAGCTGACTTTTCCAAGGTATTTGTAAAAACGAACATTGCGGAACAACTTGACCTGGAATTAAGCAAACCCGGATGGAAGCGGGAAGTCATTAATATTGGCGGTGTAACCGACAGCTACCAGGAATCAGAAGCAGATTTGAAAATAATGCCGGACGTATTGAGGGTCCTGATCAGGCACAAAACACCGGCCATTATCTCCACCAAATCAGATCTGATTCTCAGGGATTACGACCTGATTGCCGAGCTGGCTCAGATAACCTATGTGAACATAGCAGCAACCATTACCACCACAGATGAAAACATGCGCCGGCAGATTGAGCCCCATGCGAGTACTTCTATAGCCAGGTTCAACATGCTGAAAGAATTCAGAAAAACAAATGCTTCAACAGGTTTGCATACCATGCCCGTCATTCCTTTTCTGACTGATAGTTATTCAAATATTGAGAATTTGTGTTCCGAAGCGTCCAGGGTTGGTGTTCACTACATGCTGCCGGGAGTATTGTATTTGCGCGGAACAACCCGGAAAGTGTTTTTTGATTTCATAAAACAGCAATTTCCCGATCATTATAATGACCTGAAAGAATTGTATAAAACAGGAGGCGCAGATAAGGCCTACAAGGAGAAGCTTTATGCCGAAATTGTCAATCCGCTGCGAAAGAAATACAATATATCAAGCAGCTATATCAAACCTATGAAAGAAAAGATGCATCAGGACACCTGATTTTCAGAATATATAATTCAACGCCAAACTAATACAAACAAAAAGTAGGTTCCCCATGATTTATCACATTACGACCCGTAAAGACTGGGAAAAAGCAAAGACAAAAAATGAATATACGGCACCATCACTCCAGACGGAAGGTTTTATTCATTGCTCCACGCTAAAGCAGATTGCCGATACGGCAAATGTTTTTTTCAAAGGTCAGACAGGTCTGGCTATACTATGCCTTGATGAGCATAAACTGCAATCTGAAGTGAAGTTCGAAGATCCGACTGGCGGAGGCCAACATGATCCGAACGTCGGTAAATTATTCCCGCATGTTTACGGTCCGGTTAATATTACTTCAGTAGTTCAGGTAATCGATTTCCCGCCGGATGAGAAGGGATTTTTTTCACTTCCGGAGGGGATGGAGGGGTAGTCTTCTAGTCTTGCAGTCTTGCAGTCTTTTGGCAGATGCCCCTTCAAGCGGTTGCAAACCCTTGAAGGATTGTGGGTGTTGGATGCTGGTTACTGGATGCTGGTTACTGGATGTGTGAGAATTGTGAATTGGGTGTTGGGATTTGACTACTACTGCCACTGCTACTACTACTCGTCATTCTTCGACAGGCTTGCCTGCCGGAGCTTCGGCATAGGCATGGCTCTGTATGACAACGCCAGTCACACTGAGCCTGCCTACCAGCAGGCAGGCTTGTCGAAGTGTGACTTATAACTACCGTCGCTTTTCTTTTATGTTTTTCAGGAACAAAAAAGAATTGCCCTGATATAACAGGGCAATTCTGTAAAGAAAAAATCAGATCTTCCTGCCGATATAAAATACATAACCGTAATAAGCCTTGTACTTGTAATACAGCTGCTCTTCATGTATTTCACTGGTGATGAAGTCTTCAGCTGCCTTATTTCCGGCATGCTTTTTCAGAAAGAGCTCCCGGGCCCTCACCTGCGGCACATAAAAGTGATCAGTCCAGCAGTTTTCGGGCAGGATGAAACAGGCCACCGGAACAAAGCCGGCCTGCTGCATTACCTGAAGCTTATTCGGAATAGTGTCAATCTGGGGATAGGCATCCTTCCAGAAAGCTTCAATTTCATCGGGCCGTTCATCTGTGAACCAGGATGCTTCTGAAACCGCGATATAACCTCCGGTTTTCAAAAAAGGTTTCCATTCATTCAGGCCTCTTTCAAAGCCGATGTTGTAGATGGCTCCTTCTGACCAGATCAGATCAAGTTCCTGCTGCTGAAAAGGCAGGTTGTCCATTGAGCCAACACTGCCTTTTACCCGGTGTTGCAGGTTCAGTCCGGCTGCCTGTTGATTGAAAAGGTCAATAAACCGGGGAAACAGGTCAATGCCTGTTATCTGACCGGGGGCATGCTTTGCCAGCACCATGGTCTGACCTCCGGTACCGCAACCAATGTCGGCGATACGTGATGATGCGGTCAGGTAGTCAATGAAGCTCAGCGCCCGGACAGTCACTTCTGGGCTACCGGGTCCCTGACGTTCTAAAGTGGAAAAATATTCACAAATTAAGTTAAAGTCAAAATCGTGTATGGAAAAGTTTTCGTTACTCATGATTTCATGTGTTTTGGCGTAAAAACTGATTATCTGCAACAAGCATTGAAACCGGTTTTCAGCCTGAAATTAATAAAATAAAATGATAAGACAGGCAAGTTGATGCCTGCGATAAACGAGTGGATAACCGGGGCGGTTGCCGGGTTATTTAAAATACACGATCCGAATTGTAGTTAAACATCCAATGGTTTTAGACAGGGCAAAGATAGTTATTTATTGATTTGCTGATATGCTGATTTGGTGATATGGTGATTTGGCGATTGTCATGCCACCGTTTGGGCTGGTTTGCAATTAAACCAGAGTTTTCGATGAAACCTGGTGATGTTTGAAAAATAGGCTTTGAAGAGAATATTTCACCAGGCTCAAGAATATTTTCATGTAAAATTTTGTCATTAACAAAATGACGCTTATATTTGCACACCTTTAAAAAAGCAAGGGCGCTTAGCTCAGTTGGTTCAGAGCATCTGCCTTACAAGCAGAGGGTCGCTGGTTCGAATCCAGCAGTGCCCACAAGGGTTTGAAGAAATTCAAACCCTTTTTTATTTGCAAATGGGCACTTTCTGTATTCTGCTTATTATGTATCCCCTTACCTGAGCTCCCCGAAAGAAAAGCACATGGCCAATTGTATCATGGGCAATTCGGTGTTCAGGTTCACATTCAGTTGTGTACCCAATCCGAAATACCTCGATGCAAGATAATCAATGCCCACTTCTAAAACCAGTCCCGGTTCGACATAGGATTCCGTTTCATGATGCCCGCTTAAAAAGCCTTCATTGTAATACCTGGAGTGCCTGATCCCCCATATTGCAACCATACCTGCCTGGTAATCAAACCGGAATGAACTGAAAGCCTTGCTTCTTCCAATTAACAGTGATGCCTGATTAAAATGTCTGGACGGGCCCGAATCCAAAAGAGTACATTCCTGGCCATTATAATAATGAGCAGAGGCCACCCATTTCCGTTTCATCATGCTTGCTTCCATACCGCCAATGAAACCCAACTGGTCATCTTCAAGGGATGCAAACAGTCCAAATTCAGGACTGACAGAATAAAGTAAGGAATTGCTTTGCGCGGTAAGAGAGCCTGAAATCAGCAGAAATATTGCCAATACAAAAAAAACGTATTTCCGATTCATGGTTGTTGGTTTTAGGTTATTACTAATCTTTCGCCACAAACACCATTTGAAATTCAGGTACAATATTCGTACATTATGAGTTTAAAAACAAGTTCTGCAGAAGCCATTGCAATCCTTGCAGAACAATACTTTCAAACACATACCCTGATTCACTCATGCAGACACCCCTGAAACAGGGCCATTGATGATGAAACAGGCAGCTATGGTTTTATCTTAACCAAATTATTGAACATGCAGCGTATTTTTATTAAATTAGGGCAATTAAACAATCGATTATGCAACACGAAAAAATAACTCCAACCGTTGCCACCAAATGGTTTCACAGCAGGGAATGGGCACAGGGCTTAAAGCTTGTTGCGCACAAATCAACGGATGCTATGGAATTTCACTTTCAGTATGCCAAAAACCGGGAGAATTGGAATCAGGCACTTGCCTGGCTCAGCGATGCCGACCTGGAGAAGCTGCCTGCCGGAAAACATGAAATAAGCGGTGATCAGGTTTATGCTTTGGTCAGCGAGGGACCTACAAAAGAACTGGAAGGCACAAAATGGGAAGCGCATTTGAAATATATTGACATACAATACGTGGTTTCCGGCAAAGAAAAAATAGGCGTTGCGCCCCTTTCAAAAGCTTTAGCCATAGAGCCATTCAACACTGAAAAGGACATTGGGTTTTTCGAGATTCCTGAGCCCGATTGCAGGTATTTCCTGGCCGAACCCGGAACATTCTTCATTTTCTTCCCGCAGGATGCTCATCGCCCCGGAATCAGGGTGAAAGGAAACGATACAGACAAAAAGATTGTTATAAAAATCCGGGTGAGATAGCATCAACTTTCTCACCAATTCATTGGCCCAGCATGGAGGAGGAGATCCTGTCTTTTTAATTCATTGCCTATCAAATATTTCATCCGGACACAATCAACTCATATAAAAAGACAGGAATACCGATTTCCGTTTTTTTATTACCTTTATTCAAGTACTAACCAAAATTTACCATTATGGAGAATTTATTAGCAATTATCATTCAGCTTGTCAGTGGCGCACTGGGCGGAAATGCTGCAGGAGCCCTGATGAAGAAGTTATCCTTAGGAACTGTTCTCAATTCAATTTTAGGTATTGTCGGTGGTGGTTTGGGCGGACAATTGTTGGGCGCACTTGGTGTAGGCACTGCAACCGGAGGTGTTGACCTGGCAAGTATTGTTGGAAGTATAGCCGGTGGTGGAGTAGGTGGAGGAGTATTGATCGCTATAATAGGAATGATAAAAAACGCTCTGGGCAAAAAGAGCTGACATTGATGTTAGTAATAAAGCCGCACAATATCCTTTAATGGGAAGTTTGTGCGGTTTGTTATTCTTTCACAACCGCCACAAATTCCATGGGAACGCTGACCAGTTGTGACATCTCCTCGCCAGCCTCAAGCATATCGTGGTCATCTTCATCGTAATACCAGTAAATTTTCAGGTTGCAGCCTTTTTTCGCATAATCAGCCGAAAGAATGATCACATCGGCAATGAACTTGGCTGACGCTGAGTTGAAGTAACCGAGGCGGAAAATTACCCTGAAAACACTTTTGTCTCTTTCGCTTGCAGAAGCGGTAATATTCTCCTTGTAATATACCTCCAGCTTTTCCAGCACTTCCCTGCTGAGATTTCTGATGTTTTCAGGAAGACAGTTGCCCCTGATGCTCAATACTCTTTTGTTGGAATCCAAAATGATTTCAGGCGTTTTTTCCGATTTTTCGAGGTCGATAATTCTCATAACACATACTTATTTATCATTACAAACAGCTAATAATCAATGTTCATCAAGAACAATCAGGTCTTCCGGTGCAAGGATTTCCTGACCTTTAAATTTAAGCATAATCTGTGCGGTAGTAATCACATCATGCCGGCAATAATCAACAATTCTTGCCAGATCCTGCTGATGCCAGTACAAATTCGCCACCTGGCTGCCATCGAGGTCTGATTTGGGATTTTCCAGACCAAAAACTGCAGCCAGCAGGCTTAAGGATGTATAATGCTTGTGGTCTCCGAATTTCCACAAATCCAGCGTATCGAGATGTCTGACTTCCCATGGTTTCTTGCCTGCGATGTCAAATAACTCAGGTAACCCAATACCATTGATCACCATCCTGCGTGCTATATAAGGAAAGTCAAACTCCTTGCCATTATGGGCACACAGTTCGATCTCACGCTTCTGGGATAAACCGTTCATCAGAGCTGCAAACGATTCAAGCAATTCCTTCTCGCTATGCTGGCAAAACGATTTGATGCGGAAAACACGCCGGCTTTCCTGAAAACCTATCATTCCTGTTGAGATGCAGATAATGCGTCCAAATTCAGAATATATTCCTGCACGCTGATACAGAATTTCGGGCGTCTCCTCTTCTCTTCTCATGTACACACTCTTCTTTTCCCACAACGTCCGGATCTGATCAGGCGCTTCCTGATAAGCGGGATATGCCGGTACTGTCTCAATATCAAGGAAAAGAATATTCCCAATTTTTACCTGTTCCAGCATGTGTTTGTTTCTTTAATCGCTATTTTTGCAGCACACTGAAAATATACGAACATTCAGGATAAAACAAAAGTCTTAATGCGCTTTTTCTTGCTATGAATCAACTGTACCCCTTAAAATTCAAGCCCATTATAAAAAACAAAATTTGGGGCGGAACCAGGCTAAGAACCATTCTCCATAAGAACTGCAAAACTGACAATGCAGGTGAAAGCTGGGAAATAAGCGGATATCCCGGGGAAGTTTCCAAAGTCAGCAATGGTTTTCTTGCCGGAAACAGCCTGGAGGAATTGATTGAAGTTTATATGGGCGACCTGGTGGGCGAAAGCGTTTTTGAGAAATTCGGAACCCTGTTTCCACTGCTCATTAAATTCATCGATGCCAATGATGCCTTGTCTGTTCAAGTGCATCCGGGAGATGACCTGGCACTGAAACAGTTCAAATCATTCGGAAAAACCGAGATGTGGTATATTGTTGAAGCTAAAGACAATGCCGAAATCATCACGGGTTTTAACCAACCGGTAACTCCTGAAAAATATCAGGAACACCTTGCTGATAACTCAATCCTTTCTATCCTGAATAAGGAAAAGGCGCATCAAGGCGATGTGTTTTTCCTGCCAGCAGGAAGAATTCATGCCATCGGTGCCGGTATACTGCTCGCCGAAATACAGCAGACCTCCGATGCCACGCTGCGTATATATGATTATAACCGGCTCGACGACCAAGGTCAACCCAGGGAGCTGCACACCGAAAATGCACTTGAAGCCATCGATTTCAGGCAGTATCCTGCCTATAAAACAGCCTATGAAAAATTACCTGGAAAACCGGTCAACCTTGCATCCTGCCCCTATTTCACGGTGAACCTGCTGATGCTGGAGAAAAATATTGAAAAGGATTACATGGAACTGGATTCATTCGTAATCTTTATGTGTATCAGGGGAAGTTTCTCACTAGCCTATGGCGAAAATCAAATGGAAACAGTAAATACAGGTGAAACCATCCTGCTGCCTGCTGAAATAAAAGGTGTGAGACTGATTCCACATCCTTCATCTGAAGTTCTGGAAGTTTATATTCCCGGAGATGCATCAAAAAACCGGATCAAATCGGTTTTGGAAAATCTATTTTAATGGAGATCCATTCTGTCAGATTCATTAAAAGCAGTCCCGACTTGAAATCGTGCCCTGCGTCGGGCTTACCCGAGTTTGCTTTTGCCGGCCGGTCAAATGTTGGTAAATCTTCTTTACTCAACATGTTGATCAATGTAAAAAACCTGGCCAAAACATCAGCAACTCCCGGAAAAACAAAGCTGATCAACCATTACCTGGTTAACCAAAGTTGGTTCCTGGTTGATCTGCCCGGATACGGTTATGCAAAAACCGGGAAGAAAACCAGGGATAACTTTTGGACAACTACCGAAGACTACCTGTTGCACCGTGAAAACCTGGTTTGTTTGTTTGTACTGATCGACTGCAGGCACGAGCCCTTGAAAAGCGACCTGGAATTCATCAACTGGGCCGGAACATGCCAGATTCCAATGGCACTCGTTTTTACCAAAAGCGACAAGCTGTCGGCTACGGCTTTGAAACGAAACATTGAACATTATCGCAACAGATTGCTGGAAAGCTGGGAAGAACTCCCTCCCATTTTTATTACCTCTTCGGCAAAATACAGCGGCCGCGAGAAAATACTCGCCTTTATTGAAGAGGGTAACACCAGGTTTGGAGGGGATACTGGATACTAGATGCTGGATGTTTGAGTGTTAGGTGTTGGGAGTTGGGTTTTGACTATCACTGCTACTGCCACGGCTACTGCAACGCGTCATTGCGAGGCCTGCCTGTAGGCAGGGAGGCACGACCGAAGCAATCTCAGCAATATCCTGACTCATAAACCCAGATTGCCACGCTCCACTCCGTTCCGCCTGCCTGCCGGCAGGCAGGCTCGCAATGACAGCTACTACTTCCCAAATGCTACTCGTCATACTTCGACAAGCTCAGTATGACAACGCGGGTCACACTGAGCCTGCCTGCGCCGAGGCTTCGGCAGGCAGGCCTGTCGAAGTGCGACTGACTGCTACTATCATAGATCTTGGTTCCTGGCTCTTGGTTCCTGGCTCTTGGTTCTTGCATCTATCCATGGGCTGTTCAAAACTGTTTCATTAAAATAAAGAAATCACTAATTCATGATGACGGGATATTTTTTACATTTGCAGCACTTCAATAATCCTGTAACACTTATTCAATGAAAATCAAAGCTCCGATAAAATTCTTTTCAGGTCGTGCTTCGCATTACCTGGCGGAAAAAATTACCCAAAGCTATGGAACTGAGCTGGGAAAGACCTCTGTGCTTGAATTCAGTGATGGTGAATTCCAGCCCTATTTCGAGGAATCCGTGCGTGGATGTATCGTCTTTATTGTCCAGTCGACTTTCCCCCCTGCAGACAACCTGATGGAACTGTTGTTGCTTATTGACGCAGCCAAACGTGCATCGGCTTACCAGGTGGTTGCCGTAATGCCATATTTGGGGTTGGCAAGGCAGGACAGAAAAGACCGGCCCAGGTGCAGTATTGGAGCTAAACTGGTTGCCGATATTTTAACAGCTGCCGGAGCTGACAGGATTATGACCATGGACCTGCATGCCGATCAGATTCAGGGATTTTTCAATGTACCCGTGGATCACTTATACGGATCGACCATCTTTGTACCTTATGTTAAAAGCCTGAATCTCGAAAACCTGGTGATTGCCGCACCCGACATGGGCGGTACCAAAAGAGCCAATGCCTATTCACGGTTTCTGAACTGCGAAATGGTAATCTGCTATAAGGTAAGAAAGAAGGCCAATGTAGTTGAGGAAATCCGTGTTATCGGTGATATCAAAGATAAGAATATCGTTATTGTTGACGACATGATTGATACTGCCGGCACTGTTTGCCTGGCCTCCAAGCTGATGATGGAGGAAGGAGCCAAAAGTGTCAGGGTGGTGTGTTCGCACCCCGTACTTTCGGGACCTGCCTATGAACGGATTGAAAAATCAGATATAACCGAAGTGGTTGTAACCGACACCATACCGCTGCGGGGTCACTCCGATAAGATCAAGGTGCTGACCATTGCCGATCTCTTTGCAGATGTAATACATAAGGTTTACAAATACAAGTCGATTACGAAGAACTTTATTGTCTGAAACAGCTATTGGCCCTTAGCTTTTAGCCGTTTGCTGGTTGTTATTGTACACAATAGCCAACAGCCAACAGCTTTTTTTTATTGCCAATTGCTAATTGTTAATTATTAATTATCTTTGCCCTCCTTTTTAGCCACTGTTTTTTATTAAACAATGGTGTAATGGGGAATCCCGGAAAAACCGGGAATCCAAGTAGCACATTTAAATATTGTTTAATTCTTATTACAAATGAAAACGATTGATTTGAAAGTATCCCTGCGCAAAGGCACAGGTAAAAAAGATGCAAAAGCACTGCGAAAAAACAACCAGGTTCCCTGCGTTATTTATGGAGGCAAGGAAAACATCCATTTTTATGCCGAAGACCGCACATTTAAAGATCTGGTGTATACTCATCACGCCCATGTTGTCAACCTCGACATTGAAGGCAAATTACACCTGGCCGTGTTGAAAGACATTCAATTTCACCCGGTTAGTGATAACCTGAACCACATTGACTTCATTGAAGTATTCAAGGAAAAACCTATCGTAATTGATCTTCCTGTTGAGATTACAGGTAACTCAGCCGGTATCCGGGCCGGTGGTAAACTCAGGCAGCGCAAAAGATATATTAAAGTTAAGGGATTGATTAATGACTTACCTGACACAATGGTAATTGACATCACGGACCTCGAAATTGGTCAATCGGTGATTGCGGGCGATTTGAACTACCCTAACGTGACTATCATGGAGTCACCGCGCTCACTTATCGTTGGTATTATTTCCGCCAGGGCTGCCGCCAAAAGTATGGAACAGGCTGCTGAAGGCGCTGCCGCTCCGGCTGCTGAAGGCGCTGCTGCTCCTGCCGCTGCTCCTGCCGCTGCTCCTGCTGCTGAAGCAAAAAAATAATAATTTACCATTGTATTGAAGTACCTGGTTACCGGACTGGGTAATGTGGGTGAGGAATACCACAACACCCGTCATAACATAGGATTTACAATATTGGATGACCTGGTTAAGGCATCCAATATTGCTTTTTCTGACATGAGGTATGGCTCCTTATGCGAATACCGGTATAAAGGACGTGTGTTTGTGCTCCTGAAGCCAAGCACATACGTAAACCTGAGCGGAAAAGCAGTTAATTACTGGATGCAGAAGGAATCGATTCTTCCTGAAAACCTGCTGATTCTTCTTGACGATATTTCCTTGCCTTTTGGCACAGTCAGACTTCGGGGCAAAGGAGGCGACGGAGGACATAACGGGCTTACCAGCATCATCGAAACCCTGGGCCATCAGAATTTTGCCCGGCTGCGATTTGGCATCGGCAGCGATTTTCAATATGGCATGCAGGTTGATCACGTGTTGGGAAAATGGTCCCAAGAAGAAGCTGAAAAACTGCCAGAGCGGATTACCCTTTGCCACGATATCATCCGCAGCTTCGGAACCACAGGGGTGGCCAAAACAATGAATACCTATAATAACCAGTAAGTTACAAACGTAATAAAATGCGCTGGCTGCTCGTTAAAGATATGTTAAATGAAGCAGTAACAGGTTATTTTATGGTATTTTTGATCATCTTTTAGTGTACATGCGTGCTTCAACAGTTAAAATAATTATTCTCATTTCTTCTCTCGCACTTGTCGGTTTGGTTTTTACCCAAACTTTGTGGATGCGCGAAGAACTGGAAATTGCCCGAAAACAATTTGATCACCGCGCAGATCGGGCACTGATGGGCATTGTGGATGAACTGCGCGACCATGTGTACAATTCCTCACGCTTCTTTCCGAAAACCTATGCCTGTCCCTATCTTGGTGAATCCAAGAAGGTTCTGGAAGTTATCGATACCGTGCTTTTGCAAACCCTTGTCAACAAATATGTTGCTTATCACCACCTGGATGATGACTATTTCTATGCCATCGTTAAAACAAATAATGATTCGATCATTTACAAGTCCGCCGGATTCCCCAGTGTGAATGTACCAGCGAACCCTTATAAGGCCTATCTCTCAAACATCTGGAAAGATGTCCATTACCATATTGCATTGTATTTTCCTCATAAGAACAGGGTAATTGTGCTCAAACAGGTCTTATGGTTAGGACTTACACTGTTGTTTCTGGTTATGATCATTTTTGGTGTGGCGGCCATTATCATCACTTACCTGAGACAGAAGAAACTTTCAGAAATGAAAAACGATTTTGTAAATAATATTACTCATGAGTTTAAAACGCCGGTTTCAACCATTGCGCTGGCCGCCGAAGTTTTATACAAGAACGAAGCGAAGTCCGGCCCTGAAAAAATCAGAAATTACGCCAGGATCATTTTAGATGAGAATGAAAGAATGAGACTGCAGATTGAGCGGGTTTTGGAGATAGCCCAGCAAGACCACCAGAAAATCAAACTGGAACCCGTATTGCTTGATGTTCATGAATTGCTTCAAAACGTTTCATCGGACCTGTGTTTCAGAACAAACGAAAAAGAAATCAACATACATTTTCAGCTTAACGCAGTGAATCATGTGATCAAGGCTGATTTCATTTACATCAAGGGGATCATATGCAACTTAGTGGAAAATGCCATCAAATACTCATCAGAGAACCCCGAGTTGACCATCATTACCGAAGATTACCACGAAGGTGTGCTGATGTCATTTATCGACAATGGCATCGGAATGAATAAGGAATCGATGAAAATGATCTTCGAAAAGTTTTACCGGGTACCAACCGGAAATATTCATAATGTAAAAGGATTCGGCCTGGGTCTTTACCTGGCTAAAACAATGACCGAAGCGCATGGCGGTCAGATAAAAGTAAGCAGTGAACTGAACAAAGGCAGCCGTTTCGATGTTTATCTGCCCTCACACATCAATAACAAGAATCATTAAGGAACCATGACAACGTGCAAGGGTAAATTATTACTGGTGGAGGATGATAAAAATCTTGGTTTCATCATCAAAGACTTCCTGGAAATGTCAGATTACCAGGTAATGCTCATGGAAGACGGAAAATCCGGACTGGAAGCATACCGGAAAGGCAGCTTTGATCTTGTATTGCTTGATATCATGCTTCCTCAAATGGATGGTTTTACCTTGGCCGAAGAGATCAGAAAGGTTGACAGTGAAATACCCTTTATTTTCATGACTGCCAAAACCATGAAAGAAGACAAATACAAAGGTTTCCGGATAGGAGCCGATGATTATATCACCAAACCTTTCACCACAGAAGAATTAAAACTGCGGATAAACGCCATTTTGCGCAGGGTAAGAAAAGGCAACAACAAATCCAGCAAATACACAATCGGTAACTATACATTTGACTTTTCAAGCCACTTGCTTTCATCACACAGCCTTGAACGCCAGCTTACCAGGCGTGAGGCCGAATTGCTGCAACTGCTGTGCCAGAACATGAACCATGTGTTGCGACGTGATGTGGCCCTGAAAACCATTTGGGGCGAAGACGATTATTTTATGGGGCGCAGTATGGATGTGTACATCACCAAGTTAAGGAAACTGCTCAGCGGGGATCCTTCTGTATCCATTGTTAACATCCACAATACAGGTTTCAGGCTCGAAGTAAAAAACAAGGCTGAAACCGGCGATTGATGCATGTTTTTTGCTATCTTTCCGGACCAATGGTGAATTAACTGGTTCTGAATTCTCAAAATACTGCATTACTCCATGAGAAAAAACCGCACCCCCTTTCCTGCCGTTTTTTGGATAGCCAATTCTGTTGAAATTATTGAAAGATTTGCCTATTATGGCATCTATATGGGTTTTGGCATTTATTTCGAAATGCTCGGATTCAAATCAGAACAGCTGGGGATCATTCAAAGCCTGTTTCTTTTTGTTTCCTATACTGTACCCGTTTTCTCGGGCACCTTTGCCGACCGGTACGGATTTAAAAAAGTTCTCCTGCTTTCATACCTGGCCTATCTTCCTTCAATTCTCCTGCTCATTTTCACCCGGTCGTTTTCCGGAATCGCATTGACCATGCTTTGTATTGGTTTTGCTGCCGGCATTTTCAAACCGCTGATTTCAGGCACTGTAAGGGTCACCACCGACAGCACCAACCGTACGCTGGGCTTTGGTATCTTTTATGCCATGGTCAACTTAGGTGCTTCATTTGGCCCACTTGTACTCGCGCGTCTCAGGGCAATTTCATGGGAAAATGCCTATATAGCCGCTGCCATTGCCATAGTAGTGATGTTTGTTATCACCCTTGCCTTTTACAAAGAACCAGAACGTGCTTTGGAAGGAGATACCCTCCGGAAAAAATTCAGAGATATGGCCGAGGCTTTATCTGACGGCAAGTTTGCCTTGTTCCTGCTGTTGCTGGGACTATTCTTCTGGTTACCTTTCTGGTCATTTTTCAACATCTGTCCCCGTTATGTCGAAAATTACCTCGACGGGCACCAGTTGTATGAAAACATCCGGGCAGTTGCAGGTACCGCCGTTGCCAACTTCTTGTCGAAAGAACACGAGGGTACCCGCAAGATAATGGGGGAAACCATTTCGCACACCGGTTATGTAATTATCGTATTCCAGTTATTAATTTCGTGGCTTACAGAAAGGTTCAAACCGGTTTCCTCATTTATAGCCGGACTTCTTGTACTCGGAGCAGGTTTTGTATTGCTTGCATTTGCCGGAATGGCAGGTGTTGCCTGGGTTTTTCCGGGTATTTTTCTGGTTGCTGTCGGTGAAATGATCAGCTCACCCAGAATTCAGGAATACATCACATGGATTGCCCCACGCGAAAAAGCCGGATTGTACATGGGTACCAATTTTTTGGCTACCGGTTTGGGCGGACTGCTGAGCGGTGTTGTATATACCTCCGGCTTCCTCAGGATGTTCGAAAACAGCGGTCATCCGCAATATGTATGGCTGGTGCTGGCAGCGCATATGCTGCTGGGCATTGCAGCCATGCTGCTGTTTACCAGATTTGCCGGGCTGTTTAATGAACAGGATCGTTGATCATGAGAAGAAATCTGTTTTTTTTTATTACTGTCATACTGTTAACAACTGTCGTTGTCAGTGTAACATTTTCTGTAAAACCTCCAGCAGAACTCACTAGTTACCAGGCAACTGTCATTGGACACACTGAAACAGGAATTAATCTACAACACTTTGTCGATAGAATCCTGGAATCTCCGGGCATTTTTGTACTGCAACTCATCATCATCCTGCTGGTTGTTCGACTTATGGGGTACCTTTTTCAGATAATGGGACAACCCTTGGTAATCGGAGAAATCATTGCCGGCTTGCTGCTCGGGCCTTCTGTTCTGGGGGCATTTGCTCCCCAATTAACCAGCTTCCTTTTCCCGGAAGATTCTGTGGTCATTCTTAGGCAACTCAGCCAACTGGGTCTTATTTTTTTCATGTTCATCATCGGCATGGAACTCGATCTGAATGCTTTCAGGCAATCGGCCAACAAAGCATTTGTGATCAGCGTTGCCAGTATCTCAACCCCTTTTATTTCAGGCATTGTACTGGCATTCTTCATTTATCGCGGATTCTCCTTTCCCGATGTCAACTTTGCCTCCTTTGCACTCTTTCTGGGTACAACCTTATGCATCACGGCCTTCCCTATTTTAGCCCGGATCGTTCAGGAAAGAAAACTTACCAAAACACCCATTGGCAATTTTGCTATTTCCGCTGCAGCTATTGGCGATGTCATTGCCTGGTGTATCCTTGCTGTTGTCATTGCCATAATGAGATCAAGAGGAATAGCCAATTCGCTGCTCACCATAGGACTGGCGGCTGCATTTATCCTTTTTATGTTGTTAATTGTAAAGCCTTTCATGTATCGCATGGGAAAAGTTTATGCCAGCCGGGAAGCCATGGGCAAGCCCATAGTGGCTTTCATTTTTCTGCTCATGCTCATATCCACTTTAGCAGCCGAGGCTATTGGCATTAATGCTTTATTCGGGGCCTTCATGGCAGGGGTAGTAATGCCCGAAAACCTGAATTTCAAAAGGGTTTTTACCGAAAAAATTGAAGATGTCGCCCTTGTAATTCTTTTGCCACTCTTCTTTGTCGCTACTGGTCTCAGAACAGAGATCGGACTGATCAATACGCCCCACCTGTGGATGGTTTGCCTTGCAATAATATTGGTGGCCACAGTGAGTAAAATTTTAGGCACCATGCTGGCCTCGCGTTACGTGGGTTTAACCTGGAACCATTCACTCGTTTTGGGTATGCTTATGAATTCTCGAGGACTTATGGAATTAATTGTACTCAACATCGGATATGATCTGGGTATTCTTACACCTGAATTGTTTTCGATGCTCGTACTTATGGCACTAACCACAACTATTATTACCGGTCCCGGATTATCGCTGATTGAATATGTGCGACCCAGAAAAGAAAAACAAGAATTGCGACAGAAATCTTATAAAATTCTGCTTTCGTTTGCCAATCCAAAAATGGGCTCGACCTTGCTTAACCTCACACACCGTTTTTCAAGAGATCTGTCATCAGAAACCCTTTATACAGCATTACATATTTCACCACGAAGTGACCTGTCACCCGAAGACGCCAGGGTTTTTGAAAAGGAAAGCTTTGCCCCTGTAAAACATACTGCAAAAGAAACCCATCTGACCTTAAATACCATTTACCTGAATTCAAGTGATATACATTCCGAAATTATACGGACATGTGAAAACGAGCAACCCGACTTCCTTATCCTGGGCAGTGCACGAACCATTTTCAGTTCAGATATCCTTGGAGGCGTTGTCAGACGCATATTACCTGAAGTCAGCTGTGACGTACTCATATTTAATGAGAAAAATTTCAGAGAGATCAACCAGGTACTGATACTTTATTTTAACAACGGCGATGACTATCTGCTGAATTACGCACGTATGTTCAAACATAACAACGAGACCAGCTTTTATTACTATCTGCACAGTTCAGGAACCAACCTGTCTTCTGTTGAATCGGAATTCACCGGAATCTCTGCAATTCCAGTAAACGGCAGCCTATTGCAACCTGGCTTTCTCAAATCAATGGATCTTGTCATGATTGCTGCAAAAAACTGGAAAACCCTGGAAGAGGAAGACAAACTGCCCATCGACCAATTCCCATCATTTCTGATCATACACAAATCCCCTAAGTTGAATAAAATGCTTAAGGGTAATTCTGCTACAAATTAGAAGCCGAAAAGGTATCTCCCTGGTTCAGATCACCGGTTGTAAAACCTTTCATGAACCAGGTTTTTCTTTGTTCAGAAGTGCCATGAGTGAATGCATCAGGGACCACGTATCCCTGCGATTGCATCATGATGCGGTCGTCGCCAACTGCGGCAGCTGCGTTTACCGCTTCTTCCACGTCTCCTTCCTCAAGGATGTTTTTAGTGCGCTGTGCATGATGCGCCCAAACGCCGGCCAGAAAATCGGCCTGCAATTCAAGCCGCACCAGGTACTTGTTATATTCTGCCTCACTCACCCTGCCGCGCATCTGGTTCAGCTGATCGGTTATTCCCAGCAGACGCTGCACATGATGACCAACCTCATGAGCAATGATGTAAGCCATGGCAAAATCGCCCTGGGCACCCAGCTGTTCCTGTAAATCGTTAAGGAACGAGAGATCGATGTATACTTTTTCGTCACCCGGACAATAGAATGGCCCGGTAGCAGAAGAATTATAGCCGCAGGCCGATTCAGCGGCACCGCTGAAAAGAACCAGAACCGGTTCCCGGTATGAATTGCCGCCCGCCCGGAATATTTCGTTCCACACATCCTCGGTATCTTTAAGAACCGTTTTGGCAAATGCCGCAAGTTCTTCTTCTGCCTCAATAACAGCCGGATCGGCAGCCGTTGTCTGCCCACCGGAACTTTGCAGGTTGTTGATCAACTCCGTAGGATTACCTCCCAGTAGCCACACAATCAATACGATGGCCAGGGTTCCGATACCACCCCCTGCAGCAATCTGTTTTCCGCCAATTCTGCGGCGGTCTTCCACGTTCGTACTTTGTTCTCTGTTCTTCCAGCGCATCTTTAAAACAATTAGAAATTTACAATGAGTAATTAGCAATACAAACTACCTTCCGGCGGTGAGTTGATCCTGAAGTTTCTTCAACTCTATCCATTTTCCCTGGTGGGCAAGCAATGCCTGTTCCGGCCAGGTTTTTGGCTCATGAATATTGTAATTCGAGCCGCCATCCTGCAACAGGATATCTTTAATGGCATCCGCAGCCATCTGTGAAAGCTGATACCAGGTGGTAATACCCCGGTTGTTCAGTAAGGATTCTATTTTTTCACCAATACCTTCCACAATCTTCAAATCGTTCTCAACAACTTTTGTATTGAAAACCTCCCGGGCAGCTGCAGCATTAAAGGGAACCGAAGCGGCTTCCTTTTGCTTCAGGCAATTCTCCAGCTGAGCCTTCAGCTGGGCAATTTCATTATTCAGTAATGTAATTTTGCTGTTGAGACTGGAATTCTCACTTTTCTGCTGTGAAATTTCATTTTCCAATGCCAGCAGCTGTGCGCGACGTACCCTTTTGGGCAGATATCCGATCAGGAAACCCAATACGGCGGCAACCAGCAGGGCTACCAGAATGAAAAACAGGTCTGCGGTAAATCTTTCAATCATGATAATTAGTTTTAGTTAGGTTGTATTTCTACTCTGCGATTTTTTGAACGCCCTTCTGGAATGCTGTTGTCCGAAACCGGATCGTTTTCACCCTTTCCCATGGTTACAATCCTTTCCGCGGCGATTCCGGCTTCCAGCAATTGTTTCTTAACAAATTGAGCACGTTGCTCACTTAACTGCAAATTCATCGATTCCGGTCCGCTGCTGTCAGCATGACCGGTAACCACAACCTTGCTGTCAGCATTGCTTTCAGAGAATTTTTTTATGGAAGCAAAGTAATCCCTGTGGGCAGAAGTCACCTCACAGGAACCGGCTCCCGAATTAAAAAGCATTACAAAGGTAGGGGGTGGTGGCGGAGGGGGAGGGGGCGGTGGCGGATTGCCCTGAGTGCTGGTGGCCAACGTGTCAGTCACAATTTCGGAGGCAACAAGTTCAGGTTGTTCCTGAACCCTTTCCGTGAGAACCGGATTGCGGTCACAGTGGTTCCTCACCTTGCACATAAAATAATAAGTGCACCCCGCTATCCAGATTGCCAGTATTACTGACAGAAAAATAATGGTGTTTTTCATCCGGGTATTCGTTAGTGGATACTAAAACCGAAGCAACTTGCAAGCAGCATCCAGATGAGAGTTGGTGGACAAGGATTAACATGCTCGTCAAAGCGCTGTTAATTATAAAAGTAAGCAATTTATTTAATAACTCAAAGATTGAAGATAAAAGAACCAAGAGACAAGAGACAAGATCAAAGATCAAAGATCAAAGATCCTAGAACCAAGACGGAAGGCAGTAGGGGTGTCATGCAGAGCCTGTCGAAGTATGACGAGTAGCAGTAGCAGTCTACTCACAGCTCACAGCTCGCAGCTCACAGCTCACAGCT